>NZ_RZSX01000450.1:0-5142 GCF_004023105.1 Mesorhizobium sp. M5C.F.Ca.IN.020.32.2.1
GGCTGAAGATCGTCTTCATCAAGGCGCTCTGCCGCAAGGCCAATGTCGAAAAGCTCGATGCCGGACCAAAAGGCGTTGTCATCCATTTCCGCAAGCGCGAGTTTTCCAATCCTGTCGGGCTGGTCACGTTCATCGGCGAGCAGGGTTCGCTGGCCAAGATCCGGCCCGACCAGAGCGTCGTCTTCAGCCGCGACTGGCCAACACCTGAAAAGCGTCTGGCCGGGGCCGCCGTCGTCATGACGCAATTGGCTCGGCTGGTGGAGAAGGCTGCCTAGCAAGGCGTTGCTGGTGCTTTGGCCAATGACTACGCCGGCAGTTCCTGGCGCATCACGGCCATTCGCCACACGTCCAAATCCGGTCTAGAATAGGAAATCGGCTTCGTGTATGGAGCCGCGATCCCCATTTGGGGCGAAATGGCGGGCGATAGCACCCGCTGGAAAGAACGTTGGGTGCAACGATGACGAAATGGTCGCCGAATTCGTGGAGAGCAAAGCCGATCCAGCAGGTTCCTGCCTATCCGGATCTTGCCGCGCTGAAGAACACGGAAGGCCAGCTTGCCACCTTTCCACCGCTGGTTTTTGCAGGTGAGGCACGCAAGCTGAAGAAGCAGCTTGCGACCGTCGCTGCCGGTGACGCATTCCTTCTGCAGGGCGGCGATTGCGCCGAGAGTTTTGCCGAGCATGGCGCGGACAACATCCGCGACTTCTTCCGCGTCTTCCTGCAGATGTCCGTGGTGCTGACCTTTGCCGGCGCGCAGCCGGTGGTGAAGGTCGGCCGTGTTGCCGGCCAGTTCGCCAAGCCGCGCTCGTCCGACAACGAGACCAAGGGTGGCGTGACGTTGCCCAGCTATCGCGGCGACATCATCAACGGCATCGAGTTCGACGCCAAGTCGCGTATTCCCGATCCCGCACGCCAGGAAATGGCGTACCGCCAATCGGCGGCGACGCTCAATCTTTTGCGCGCCTTCGCCCAGGGCGGCTACGCCAGCCTGGAGAACGTGCATCAATGGATGCTGGGCTTCGTTTCGGACAGCCCGCAAGGCGAGAAATACGAGTCGCTCGCCAACCGCATCACCGAGACGATGGACTTCATGAAGGCCGTCGGCATCACCTCGGAGACCAATTACGCGCTGCGCGAGACCGACTTCTACACCAGCCACGAGGCGCTGCTGCTCGGCTATGAGGAGGCGCTGACCCGCGTCGATTCGACCTCGGGCGACTGGTATGCGACCTCCGGCCATATGATCTGGATCGGCGATCGCACCCGCCAGCCCGACCATGCCCACGTCGAATACTGCCGTGGCATCAAGAACCCGCTGGGCCTGAAATGCGGCCCGTCGCTGACGCCGGACGGCTTGCTGCAACTCATCGACCTGCTCAATCCGGAGAACGAGCCCGGCCGGCTGACGCTGATCGCGCGCTTCGGCTCCGACAAGGTCGCCGACCATCTGCCGAAGCTGCTGCGCGCGGTGAAAAAAGAAGGCCGGAGCGTGGTGTGGTCGTCGGACCCGATGCATGGCAACACCATCGAGGCCGCCGGCTACAAGACGCGGCCGTTCGACCGCATCCTGAAGGAAGTTCAGACCTTCTTCGAGGTGCATCGTGCCGAAGGCACGCATCCGGGCGGCATCCATATCGAGATGACCGGCAAGAACGTCACCGAATGTACCGGTGGCGCCCGCGCCATCACCGCCGAGGAGCTGCAGGATCGCTACCACACCCATTGCGACCCGCGCCTCAACGCCGACCAGGCGATCGAGCTGGCATTCCTGGTCTCGGACCTGCTCAAGAAGAGCCACCCGGTCCAGCACAAGCAGGCCGTCAACGGCTGATTTCAGTCGCCATCGATCAAGAAGCGCCGGAGAAATCCCCAGCTTCTGAGCAACCCGGACCACTTGGCGGCTCATCAGCGTCGGGTATCTCCGGGCTAACTGCCTTGGCTCTTGTCATATTCTTGAGTGCTCTGATCACTCTATGCCGTGGTTCCATGCGCTCATGAAAGCACTCGAACGACAATGATGCCGATCGTATCGTCCGACAGGCGATCCTTCATATAAAGCACCTCCGCGCCTTCTCGCAGCGATCTCCATGGCAAATTTAGCGCAGCGCCACGCTTTTGGGGTCGCGGTCGATTTCATAGCTGCAGTTCGAACACGCCCGCTTTGTGTCGCATTTGCTCGTGCGCGGCGGCGATAAAACTGGAATCCTGCTGCAATGCCGAGGATGGCGACTGGCTGGGGAGGCGAGATGGACGACACTCATATCGGGTCATGCCTGTGCGGAGCCGTGCGCTTCAAGACGCGGGGGCCATTGCGCGGCGTAATCTATTGTCACTGCTCGCAATGCCGGAAGCAGAGTGGTCACTTCTACGCTGCAACCAATGTCCCCGAAGGGAACATCACAATCTCAGGTGCCGAGAGCATCACTTGGTACGAAGCGTCTTCGTTTGCAAAGCGCGGCTTTTGCAAGACATGCGGCTCTCTGCTGTTCTGGAAGCCACGGCAAGATGCCTACATCTCGGTTATGGCGGGACTATTCGACGAGCCCACGGGACTTCAGGGGCAATGTCACATCTTCGTCGGCGACAAGGGCGACTACTACACGATCGACGATGGGCTGCCGCAGTTCGAGAAGTCGGCGCCGTCGATCAAGGTCGCGGATGAGTGAGAAGGTCGCCGACGAATGATTTTTGGAGAGATCGCCTTATTCCCTTGATCCGGCCATTGCGCTATCCCCTGCCGGTGATTCGGAAAGGTTTGGCATGCAGCGGCTGATCGATGCTTTCTTCAATTCAGTGCGGGCATTTCGCAAATTGGCTTCCAGCGAAAAAGCCTTCCAGCAGGAGCTGATGCTGCTCGTGCTGGCGTTGCCGCTTGGCTGGTTTGTTTCGGTGTCGTGGCGCGGCTATGCGCTGTTGATCGGGGCGGTGCTGCTCCTGATCATGGTCGAAGTGCTGAACACCGGCATCGAGGCCGCATGCGATGCGTTCAGCCGGGAATTCAACGTCGATATCCAGCTCGCCAAAGACTGCGGTTCGCTGGCGGTGCTGATTTCGGTGGTGATCGTTGCCGGCGTCTGGGGCATCGCCATCATCGAGCGAATCTTGGGGCTACCGATCTAATCCTCACCTCTTATATGACGGTTACCAAAGGAGACCGTCATGTCGGACACTACTGATTTTCTTCTGCTCGAGCGTGTCGGCCTGCCCGATGATTTGCGCTGGCTGACTGAGAAATATCCGCGCGAGATCTGGCAGGGGCATTCCAACATCCATGGCATCGCCACTATGTGGCTGCAGCGGCACGACATGTTCCGCGAGCTCGGCGGCATGCTGACCAACGGTATCGGCGACTATCACGAGGGCAGGCTGACGGGGCCGGAGTTCGCTCGCTGGTTCGCGCCGCGCCTCAACCATTTTCTCGGCAATCTCGACGGTCACCACAATGTCGAGGACCATCATTATTTCCCGGTATTCGCCAAAGCCGAGGTCCGGCTGAAGCGCGGCTTCGAGATTCTGGATGCCGATCATCACACGATCCATGAGGGGCTGGAGCGCAATGCCGAGACCGCGAACGCCTTCATCCGCACGCTTCAGGACAGCGAGGACAAGCAGCGCTTTGCCGCCGATGCGTATGCCGACCAGAACAGCCGGCTGATCGCCATGCTGACCCGGCACCTTGCCGATGAGGAAGACCTGATCATTCCGCTGATCCTTGATCGCGGCGATCGGACGCTCGGCATCGATTAGGATGTGTGGATATTCAGGTGATGCCGGCCTGCAAATGGCGGCTTCCTGTGCTTCCGGTGCTCACGTACCCAAAAGTACGCTGCGCTCTGGTTCTCGGAACCCACCTGTTTGGTCGCTTCGCGCCCGTCCTCGACTCCGACTCGGCCTGACCTGAATCTCAACACATCCCGGAGCAAGGTGAGGTCAGGTTTGCTCGACCCTTACGTTTCCTTGCTACGCTCCTTTTTGGCAATGGTGTGAGCGATGAACGAGGCGAGGACCGCCGCTGCCAACCCAATCGCCAGGGCGATCAGCAATCGCTCGTGACGGGCCAACGCCTGGCCGACGATGCGCTCCGCGCCCAGCCCGAACACATAGCCGATAGTGGTGAATAATCCGGCCCAGACTATGGATGAAATGACGTTGAGAATGACAAAGCGCGTCACGGCAATGCCGGACAATCCGGCCGCGATGCCGCCGACAAGGCGCAGGCCGTAAATGAAGCGGTTCGATAGCACGAACATGTCGGGATGGTTAGAGACGAGACGATAGGCGTGGCTGAAGCCTGGCCGACCTCTCAATTTGATCACAAGGGGATGATTGGCGAAGCTTCGTCCGAGGGTGAAGAATAAAGTGTCGCCGACAAAGGCGCCGATGGAGGCCGCCAGAAACGCCTGCCACAGGACGAAGACATGCTGATGGGCGAAAAATCCGCCAAGCAGGGCGGCACTTTCGCCCTCGGCGACACAGCCCAGAAAGACGGCAATCAGCCCGTATTGTTCGACGAGATGGTGGATGGCATCTGTCATGAACGCGTCCGCTGCTTCGACAGAATCTCGTCGATCCGCTTCACCTGCTCGGCCAGCTGGACGATCTCGTCGCGCATGCCAACGATCTGGCTGTGGCGCAGTTCGTCCAGCTTCTCATGCAGCGCCATGATCTCGATCTCGGCCTTCAGATTGACCTCGTAGTCGTGGGCGGCGTCGATGCGGTCGCGCTCGGCCTGGCGGTTCTGCGCCATCATGATCACCGGCGCCTGCAGCGCAGCGATCATGGACAGGATGAGGTTGAGGAAAATGAAGGGATAGGGATCGAAGGCATCGCGCGACAGGAGCCAGACATTGCCTGATGCCCACAGGATCAGGAAGGCGATGAAGGCCAGGATGAAGGACCAGGAACCGCCGATCCGGGCGATGGTGTCGGCGAGGCGGTCGCCAAACGTCTGATGAAAAGCGACGGCCTTGTTGGTGTCCTTCGAGATCGTGGTGCGTTCGAGCGTTGATTGCAGCACCCGGTTTTCAGGTGCGCTGAGGCCGTCCGGCTTTCGCTTCAGCCAACGGTTCGCCAGTTCCTCGATCGTCTTGTTCATCGTCGCCTCCGTCGTCAGCGATAGAGGTAGAGGCTACTGGTTCGCAC
>NZ_RZSX01000451.1:0-5127 GCF_004023105.1 Mesorhizobium sp. M5C.F.Ca.IN.020.32.2.1
GCCATGAAGTCCAGCGCGAATTGGGGTGCAAGCCTGACGTTGGCCCTCAGGATATGGCCGTCGATCTTGCCGAGAAGCTGGACGTTGCCGAGCGGCTTGCCGCCTTTGCCGTCGGACAGATAGTAGTCGTTGAGCATCAGCGTCTTCTGGTAGACGGATGTGTTCCTGCGGCGCGGGTCGATCGCCAGCATAGCGCTCGAGTTGTGGTTCATGAAGTTGCGGCCGACCTGGTCGGAACGGTTGGCGAGGCCCTTGCCGTCAGGAGAGGGCGAGCGTAGCAGGATGACCGCCGAATTGACCGCGCCGGCCGAGAGAATCACCAGTTTCGGCGTCACTTTCTTCAGCGTGCCATTCTGGCGATAGTGAACGGCGGCGATCGTTCTGACATCCGATGACGCTTCGAGATATTCGACATGGGCACCGGTCTCGAGCTCGACGTTCCGGTCGGCAAGTGCCGCCGCCAGCGGCCCCGTTTGGGCGTCGACCTTGCCGGCTCCGGTGTTGGGAAATGCGTCCCAGCCTGTCTTGCCGTCCTTTAGCCAGGCATCGATGTCGACGCCGAGCGGCAGCGATGCCGGGTGCAGGCCGAGGCCCTTGAGTTCGGCTCGGGCGCGGGCGATGGGCGGCTCGTCCGGCACCGGCCCGAAGGCATAGGGGATCGAGTGGAACGGCTCGGTCGGGTCTTCGCCGAGTGCGCCGCGCACGCGAAAAAGCTGCTCGGCTTTGGAGTACCATGGCTCGAACTCCTCATAGGAGAACGGCCAGGCTGGTGAGACGCCGCCATAGTGCTCCATGGCGGAAAAATCTTGCCTGCGGTAGCGGATCAGCACCGCGCCATAGAATTTCGAATTGCCGCCGACATAGTAGTAGTTGCCGGGATTGAACGCAGCACCCCCGGCCTCGCGCCACATTTCCTTTGGCCGGTAGTGACCGTCGACGAAAATGGCGCGTGTGTCGCGCGTGTGCGGCGTCTTCGGCAGCTTCTCGCCGCGCTCCAGCATCAGGATCGAGGCGCCGCTGCCGGCAAGGCCGGAGGCGATCGTGGCGCCGCCGATGCCGGAGCCGATGATGACGATGTCCGGGTTTGTCATGGCCTAGACGATGCGGTTCTCGGTCGCCGGATCGAAGAACACCGCCTTGGTCAGATTGAAGGCGAGCGGCGTGACCGTGCCCGGCTGGATGTTGGCGTCGGCGCGTAGACGCGCCACCACAGCTTTGCCTCCCAGGTTGGTGACGGCGAAAGTGTCGGAGCCGGCCGGTTCCACGACCTCGATGTGACAGTCGGCGGTGGCGATGTTCGATGCGTTGCGTTCGGCCCCTTCGGGATCGGTCAGGGCCTCGGGGCGGACGCCGAAGATGATCGGTTTGCTGTGGAATGCCGACAGACCCGTCGGCGCATCGGCCAGCCGCAGCGAGATCGGCTCGCGCGCCTCGCGCTGGAGCACCACGGAAAGCGCATTGCCATTGCCGTCGATCGTCGCCGGGATCAGGTTCATCGCCGGCGAGCCCATGAAGTCGGCGACGAACAGGTTCGTCGGGTTGTTGTAGATTTCGGCAGGCGTGCCGAACTGCTGCACCTCGCCGTCGCGCATCACAGCGATTTTGGTGGCCAGCGTCATCGCTTCGATCTGGTCGTGGGTAACGTAGACGATTGTCGTGCCGGTGGTCGCGTGCAGCCGCTTGATCTCGATGCGCATATCGACGCGCAGCTTGGCGTCGAGGTTGGATAGCGGCTCGTCGAACAGGAACAGCTTGGGGTCGCGCACCAGCGCCCGGCCCATGGCGACGCGCTGGCGCTGGCCGCCGGAGAGCTGGCTCGGCTTGCGCTGCAAGAGGTGGCCGATCTGCAGCACTTTCGCCACCTTGTCGATCGCCTTCTGGCGCTCCGCTGCCGGGACGCCGCGCATCTCCATGCCGAAGGCAATGTTTCCCGCGACCGTCATATTCGGATAGAGCGCGTAGCTCTGGAACACCATGGCGATGTCGCGCTTCGAGGGGTGGAGATCGTTGATCGTCCGTCCGTCGACACGGATTTCGCCTTCGGTGATGGTTTCCAGGCCGGCGATGGTGTTGAGCAATGTCGACTTGCCGCAGCCGGACGGGCCGACCAGCACGAGGAAGCCGCCCTTTTCGAGATCGAGGTCGATGCCCTTCAGGATCTCGACCGATCCGAACCGCTTCCTCAGCCCATCAATTTCGAGAAAAGCCATGCGATTATCCTTTGACGGCGCCGGCCATCAGGCCGCGCACAAAATAGCGGCCAGCGACCACGTAGACGAGCAGGGTCGGCAGTGCGGCGATCATCGCCGCTGCCATGTTGACGTTGTATTCGACGACACCGGTCGAGGTATTGACGACGTTATTCAGCGCCACGGTCATCGGCATCGCGTCACCGGTGCCGGCATAGGCCGAGGCGAACAGGAAGTCGTTCCAGATGTTGGTGAACTGGTAGATGACGGTGACGACGAAGATCGGCATCGAATTCGGCAGCATGATGCGCCGGAAAATCTGAAAGAAGCTGGCGCCGTCGACCTGTGCCGCCTTGACCAGTTCGGTCGGGAAGGCCTCGTAATAGTTGCGGAAGAACAAGGTGGTGAAGCCGAGCCCATAGACGACGTGTACAAAGACCAGGTTGACCGTCGGATTGCCCAAGCCGAATGAAAATCCCGTCGCGTTTCGCAGCGTCACGCCGAAACGGCCGAGGCTGCCGAGGATCGTCGCCATCGGCAACAGCACCGACTGGAACGGAATGAAGCAGGCAAACAGCATCAGCCCGAAAACCAGCGTGTGGCCGCGGAAGCGCCATTTGGTCAGGACATAGCCGTTGAGCGCGCCGAGCAATGTCGAGATCAGCACCGCCGGAACCACCATCTTGATGGAGTTCCAGAAATAGCCCTTGATGCCGGCGCAGGTCAGGCCGACGCAGGTCTCGCCCCACGCCTTCAGCCATGGTTCGAAGGTCGGCGCCTGCGGCAGCGCCAGCATGTTGCCGTTCTGGATCTCGTGCATCGTCTTGAACGAAGTCACCAGCATGACGAACAGCGGCATCAGGTAGAACAGGGCGAACAGCGCCAGCAGGCCGTAGACGACGATGCGGTTGACCGTCCTGGCACTGATGCCGCCAGTGCTCTGGCGAGCAGGCGTGGCAATGACGCTCATCGCGGCCGCTCCCTGAGTTCGGAATAGAGGTAGGGCACGATGATCGCGGTGATGGTCATCAGCATGATTACGGCGCTGGCCGAGCCGACGGCCATTTCGTTGCGCTTGAAGGTGTACTCATACATGAAGTTCGAAGGCAGCCAGGCCGAGCCGCCCGGCCCGCCGCTGGTCAGCGCTACGACCAGATCGTAGGACTTGATGGCGAGGTGGGCGAGCACGATGAAGGCCGAGAGGAACACCGGCCGCAGCAGCGGGATGACGATCCGGCGATAGAGCTGGAAAGTGGTGGCGCCGTCGATCTGCGCCGCCTTCATGATCTCGCCGTCGATGCCGCGCAGGCCGGCGAAATTGTCGTCAATATCGAGCGCGTTGAAGAACGCCTTGAACTCGCCGCGCGAAATCCCACCGTTGCGCGCCTCGAACAGCGCATGGGTCGATCGCAGCAGCGACAGATGCAGGTCGATGCGGCTATCGATCCGGTTGAGCGCATCGTCCGCCGTCGCCTCGAACTTGATGCGCGCCGCTTCCTGCGTGGCGAAATAGGCGAATCCCGCCATCGTCAGGCTGATCAGCGCGACTGCGATGAAAGCGACGATCGGAAAGAACTTCTTCAAATTGCTGCTGCGGCCCATGGTTCCCCATCTTATGGGCAAGTCCCTGCGTCAATACAATGGCGCGGCCAAACCATCATGACCGCTGGCACAGGCTTCTTGCGAAGGCCGGATCAGTTGCAGACCGGAACCGTGCCCGCCGCCACGCCGGCGCAGACCTCTTCCTTCTTGACCCAGCCCGCGTCGATGACAACGTTGAGATTGTCCTTGGTGACGGCAATCGGCGTCAGGAACAGCGACTTGACGACATTGCCGCCCGGCGTGGCGAAGTCCTTGACGCCGGCAATGTCTGTCATCTGCTTGCCGTCGGCCAGTTGCGAGGCGATCTCGGCGGCGTTCTTGCCGAGCTCGCGCGCGTCCCTCCACACCGATACGGTCTGTGTGCCGAGCGCGATGCGGTTCAGCGCGGCATGGTCGCCGTCCTGGCCCGACACCGGAACGGATCCGGCCAAGCCTTGCGCCGTCAGCGCCGCGACGACGCCACCAGCGGTGCCGTCATTGGCGGCAACCACCGCATTGACCTTGTTGTCGTTGGCGATCAGGAACTGTTCCATGTTCTTCTGGGCATTGGCGGGAAGCCAGCCGTCCGTATAGGCCTCGCCGACATTCTTGATCTTGCCGCTGTCGATGGCATCCTTGAGCACTTCCATGGAGCCGGCGAACAGGAAATCGGCATTCGGATCGGCGCCCGAGCCCTTGATGAAGACGTAATTGCCTTCCGGCGCCACCTTGAACACTTCGCGGGCCTGCATGCGGCCGACTTCCTGGTTGTCGAACGTCAAATAGAAGACGTCCTTGTTCTCGATCAGCCGGTCATAGCCGACGACTGGAATGCCTTCGTCCAGCGCCTTCTGCACCGCCGGCCCGATGGCCGAGGCATCCTGCGCAAGGATGATCAGCGCGTTGGCGCCCTGCGAGATCAGGCCCTCGACGTCGGTCAGCTGCTTGCCGGGATTGGACTGTGCATCGGCGGAAATATACTTGTCGCCGGCGGCCTCGATCGCCGACTTCATGGCGGCTTCGTCAGTCTTCCAGCGATCTTCCTGGAAGTTCGACCACGAAACACCAATGACCTTGTCCTTCGCCTGTGCGACCGACGCGAGCGTCAGCGACATGGCGACCCCCGCCAGAATGGCGGCTGTGAATCTCTTCATGATATTCCTCCTGCGCCGCGTACGGCGCGACCAACTGGCCCGAAGGCATGCACAAAGGCTTTTTTTTCGAGACTCGAAAAAATACTGATCCAACGCCGAAGCGCTGTCAACATAAATTCTGATGGATTTTGGTGTGCTGTCGGCTTTTTTTCGAGCCTCGGAATAAACAATGACAGGTCCTTCTGCTTCTGCCAGTATTTGTC
>NZ_RZSX01000452.1:0-5122 GCF_004023105.1 Mesorhizobium sp. M5C.F.Ca.IN.020.32.2.1
CCAATGCTCCTTGTATCATTCTCGATGACGCACCCTTGGAGACTGCCGTGGCCGGATGCATGGCAGCCAAATTCGCCACATCCGGTCAGGACTGCCTGGCAGCAAATAGGATCTATGTCCAGCGGGGAAGCTATCAAAGGTTTGTGGAGGAATTCGCGAAGGCCACCAGTAAACTGAAAGTCGGGCACGGATTCGAGCCCGGTGTCGACATTGGCCCGATGACCAAACCCTCTGTCGCGGAAAAGTGCAGGCGACAGGTTTCCGAAGCTCTTTGTGCCGGAGCCCGCATCGTTGTTGGCGGACAGGACAGTCCGCTCGGCGGCAATTTTGTGACCCCGACTGTTCTCGCCGACGTCACTGACGACATGCTGATCGCCAAGGAAGAGACCTTTGGGCCGGTCGCTGCAGTCCTTCCGTTCGATAACGAGGCGGAAGTGCTTGCGCGGGCCAACAACTCGGAAATGGGCCTTGCGGCTTACGTTTACACAAGAGATCTGAACCGCGTCATGCGGCTGACCGACCAGTTGGAGTACGGCATGGTCGCCGTCAACACCCCGAAATTTACCGGCGCGCCCATACCTTTCGGAGGATGGAAGCAATCCGGCCTCGGCCGGGAGGGCTCAAGACATGGCCTCGCCGAATATCTCGAACCCAAATACGTGTGCATCGGCAACATCTTAGACTGAAAGGAAAGCCCTATGACTATCAACATCAAGGATATCAGCGAAAAGGATAGAAACGCTGTCCTGCATCCATTCACGCAGCTCAAGGATTTCGCCACCGGTAAGCTCGGAGAGCCGACGATCGTCGAGACAGGGAAGGGAATCCGCATTCAGGACGCGCATGGCAACCAATTTATCGACGGTTTTGCCGGCCTCTACTGCGTCAATGTCGGCTATGGCCGAACCGAGGTGGCTGAAGCAATCTCGCGTCAGGCCTATCGCCTCGCGTATTACCACTCCTATGCGGCGCACACGAGCGATGAGCTCGCCATCCTCTCTGATCGCCTCGTGAAGATGGCGCCTGGGAAGATGAGCAAGGTGTTCTACGGCATGTCCGGCTCGGATGCGAACGAGACCCAGGCCAAGCTTGTCTGGTACTACAACAATCTGCGTGGAAAGCCGAACAAGAAGAAGATCATTTCGCGTGAACGCGGCTATCACGGGTGCAGCGTCGTGTCCGGCTCGATGACGGGGATGAGCTTCTATCATGACAATATGGATCTGCCGCTCCCGCAGATCGTTCACACCGGTGTGCCGCATCACTATTGGGGCGCGACCCCGGGCGAGACCGAACGCGAATTCTCCGCTCGCCGCGCCGTCGAGCTTGACCAACTGATCGAGCGCCTAGGCCCGGACAACGTTGGCGCCTTCATTGGCGAGCCGGTGCTCGGCACCGGCGGCATCACGCCCCCGCCGGAAGGCTACTGGGAAGCTATACAGAAGGTCCTCAAAAAGCATGATGTGCTTCTGATTGCCGACGAAGTAATCACCGGGTTCGGCCGCACCGGTTCCATGTTCGGCTCGCAGCACTATGGCATCGAGCCAGACCTCATCACGATCGCAAAGGGTCTGACTTCGGCCTATTTCCCACTTTCCGCGGCAATTGTCGGTGAAAAGGTTTACGAGGTCCTGGAGGACGGGGCGGACAAGGTCGGTGCGTTCTCGCACGGTTACACCTATTCAGGTCATCCAATCGGGGCTGCCGCGGCCAACGCGGTGCTGGACATCGTCGAGAAAGAAGACCTTCCGGGGAACGCTCGCGAGGTCGGTGCATTCTTCCAAGCGCAGCTGAAGGAGAAATTCGCGCAGTTGCCGATCGTCGGCGAAGTGCGCGGCGTCGGCCTTATGGCCGCAATCGAGTTTGTGGCCGATCGAGACAACAGGAAGCGTTTCGATCCAACACTCAAGATTGGCGCACGAATGTCCAAGGCGGCGCGTGAACGCGGTCTGATCGCTCGCGCCATGCCGCATGGTGACATTCTCGGCTTCGCTCCTCCCTTGGTGACAACCAAGGCTGAAGTCGAAGAAATCGTTGGCATCGCTGAAAGTGCAGTTCGCTTCGTTATGGATGAGCTCACGCGAGACGGGCTTAACATCTGAGGCGCACGGCAGCCGAACCTGCAGTAGTCTGCCGACGTTCGACAGGCGCAGCCCTGGCCCGCTCTATCGAGCGGTTCACCGGGACGCGAGCGGGCAGATTAAATGACGCTCAGCGGGAGATCATCGGGCCCCCGACTGCGGTGGGCGCGGCACCAACAGCGCCGAAGAGCGGAGCCTAGCTGTCTGGAACTCGGGGCGATCGAGTCTTCCGAAGCAGCAAGCAACGCTTTCGCTAGAATGCTGTCGAATACGGTTCGATAGGCGCAGAGCACTTCGTGTTGCGTAGCTGCTCTGGTCTCCAAGGAAGTCGGTCGCGCAGTTTTGGCATGGCCGCCGGGCCTACGAGAGATCAGGGTAGGAGAAAGGACCCCCGGGGATGCTAGACTCGCAGTCCACATGCCGAAATTTCTGCTTTTACCTTCTGCCTGCCTTTTCGCTTCATGCCTTCTCGTCGGCAGTAGAAGCGCTTAGGCTCGCCAACGAGGTGGTGGGGCGGGAGGTGTATAGCTGGCAGGTCATTTCGGACGACGGGCAACCTGCGGCCTCGAGTTGCGGGTTGTTGGTTTGTGCCGATTCTTCGTTGTCGTTCGAGCGTGAAAGAACTCGTGGCTCGATCTCAGCACCGGCTGTCGTGGTCGTCGGCGGCCGCAATGCTCCTACTCCGCACAAACAGCTTGATGCCTGGCTCAGAGAGTGTCGCAATCGCCGCGGCAGCCTCATAGGGATAAGTAGCGGTACTATTGCGCTTGCTCGGGCGGGGCTTGCAGAAGGGCGGCGTTGCGCGGTTCACTGGGAGCAATTTCCGATATTCTGTGAGCGGTTCCTAGGCGTGGTAGCGACTCAAACTGCCTTCGAGCGGGACGGGGACCTATACACTTGCGCCGGGGGGGACGCCCCCTTCGACATGTTTCTGGATTTGGTTGATCGCCACCATGGGACGATAGTCGTCAACCGTATTTGCGAAAAAGCTATCGCGTGTAAGACCCGTTCAGCGGGTGACCGCCAACGTCTACCCCTTCATTCTCGAGTGAAACTAAACCACCAGGCGGTCATCAAGATAATAGAGGAGATGGAGGCAAACCTCGCGGAGCCATTGCTATTGGACGAACTTGTGGGGTCAGCCGGCCTATCCCGCCGTCAAATCGAGCGGCTGTTTAGGCGGGAATTGGGATGTTCTCCGAGCCGCTATTATTTGGATCTTCGTCTGGAACGAGCGCACCTGTTACTGATCAGCTCGCGCCTGCCGGTCGTTGAAATCGCGATGGCTTGCGGGTTTGTCTCTGCATCGCATTTCTCAAAAGCGTACCGCGAGGCCTACGGATGCGCGCCGCATCAATCACGATTGCCGATTTATCAACGGAAAGAAATGCGGTCGAACCTGCCGGAGGAAAATAGAACCAGGCAAATCGATCGGAGGCTAAGTAACGAAAGAATACCGAACTGCCACTAGCAGAGCGCCGTGCTGTTCTCTGAAGATCGGGTATGGCGCTCCTTTGCTGAATGGCCTCAGCATACCAGCCGGAGAAAGGGTGTTCGAAGAGCTCCAGCTTCGATCAGCTCTTCTCGATTGCCCCATTGCAAACCGGGTCGGCCTCGCCCGCTCTGGCGCTAGGTGAAGACACTCGGACGCGATAGAATAGGAGGATTTCGATATGATACCATTGCCCTTCCTGCTGGACGAATACCGGAACAGGCTTTCCGCCATCCGAACGGAGATGGCACGACGCGGTCTCGATCTTCTCGTTGTCAACGACGTTGCTAACCAGCACTACATCACCGGCTATGACGGCTGGTCGTTCTACACGCCGCAACTGGTGCTAGTGCCGCTTGCGGACGAGGAGCCCGTCTGGGTCGGGCGCGCCATGGACGCCGCTGGCGGACTGTTGACGGCATGGATGAAGCCCGAGAATGTCGTCGGCTTCCCGGAAGATCATGTCCAGCGGCCTGACCGCCATCCAATGGACTGGATTGCCGGCTGGATCGAGAAGAAGGGGTGGGGGCGCGGCAATATAGGCATCGAGCTCGAGGTCTATTACTATTCCCCGAAGGCCCATGCGCGGCTGACCGCGGGCCTGCCCAATGCAATCTTCCACGATGCCGACCTTCTGGTGAACTGGATCCGCAGCGTCAAGTCGGACGCCGAGATCGGCTACCTCCGCAACGCCTCGCGCCTTGCCGAGGCGGCGGTCACCGCGGCCTATGACGTGATTGCGCCAGGCGTGCGCGAGTGCGACGCCATCGCCAAGATCCAGGCCGCTCAGATAGCCGGCTCGCCGAATTTCGCTGGCGACATCACCGCCCTGCCGCCGACCATATTGGGCGGCGAAAACGCTTCGGCACCGCACATCATGTGGAGCGACCGCCGCTTTGGCGACAACGAAACCGTCGCACTCGAACTCGCCGGGGTCGTGCGCCGCTACGCTGCCGGTCTGGCACGGACGCTTCAGCTAGGCGCCATGCCCGCCAAGGTCGGTGACACCGGTAAGGCCGTGCTCGAAGGCATGGAGGCCGTCCTTGCTGCGATCAAGCCTGGTGTTGTGGCGGAAGACGTCGAGGCGAGCTGGCGCAAGGTCATCCAGCGCTACGGCCTGAAGAAGGAGTCCCGCATCGGCTATTCGATCGGGGCCGCCTATCCGCCAGACTGGGGCGAACACACGATCAGCCTGCGCCAGGGCGACAAGACGATTTTGAAGCCGGGCAACGTCCTTCATTCCATCCTCGGTATGTGGATGGATGGCTGGGGGATCGAAGTGAGCGAAACGATCCTCGTCACCGCCGACGGCTGCGAGACGCTGACCAGCTTCCCGCGAGAGATCCATGTCAAACGCTGAAGCCGGCAAGGAATTGATGGATGCCGCGCTGGATCGCAGGATGGTCGAGATCCGCCGCCACCTCCACCGCAATCCGGAGCTCTCGAACGAAGAGAGCGAGACGCAGGCCTATCTAAGAGAGGTGCTAGAAGAAGCCGGGCTGAGCGGCATCAGGCCCGTGGCCGGCTTCTTCTAGCACCTCTCTTAGAT
>NZ_RZSX01000453.1:0-5121 GCF_004023105.1 Mesorhizobium sp. M5C.F.Ca.IN.020.32.2.1
GCCGAGGTTCGGCGTCTCCTTGACCCAGTCCAGCGCATAGGAACCGATGATGTTGATGGCCAGCACGTTTTCGCCGGAGACGACAGTCTCCTTCATCGATCCCGAACTCGAATAGGTCTTCACGCCATCGGCGCCGAGCGCCTTGGCGAGATCCCAGAAATCGTTTGTCTGGCGCGCATCGTTGGTGTGGTGAAGGAAGCCCGTACCGCTCTTCTCCGGGTCAAAGGTCGCCACCTTGCCCTTCAGTTCGGCCTGGTTGTCCTGGAGGAACTTGATCAGGTCGGCACGCGTCTTCGGAACGCGGTCTTCCTTCAGCGCCGAGGTGTTGTAGATCAGGCCGATCGGCTCGATCGTCGTGGCGTAGAGCGTATCCTGGTAGTTCGCCCAGGAGGGGATGTTGCCGGCCTCAACGCTCTTGTACGGCTCGGCGTATCCGTCCTTGACCAGGGTCATCTGCAGGTCCATGGCGGAGCTCCACACCACGTCCGCGGTGACCTGCCCAGCTGCCGATTCCGAGATCACCTGATTGTAGGCGCCGTTGGTGCCGACGTCATTGTAGGCGATCTTGATGCCGTATTTGGCGGTAAACGCATCGAGAAGCGCCTGTGCCTGCGCCGCATCGGTCGACGTGTAGATCGTAACGGTGCCTTCCTTCTTGGCGGCATCGATCAGGGACGCGTCCTGCGCGTAGGCCGGCGACATCGCCAAGGTCACACAGACGAGCGCCGAACAGCCGGACAGTCTGCTCACTGCGGTATGCTTCATTTCACTTCTCCCATGGTTGCGCCCGTTCCATTGCTCCTCCGGGCGTGGCGTCTGATGACGTTCTTCGTCGTCAAACAATTACATCTCAGTTTGGCTTTATCAATCGCAAAATGCAAAGTGGCAGTTTAAGCGCGCGCTGCCGCGCGAACCGGCTCCGCTTTGATCGCCTTGGCCACGGCGGCGCCAAACGCATCCGTGTTGCTCTGCCCCCCGAGATCGCGGGTCCGGGTCGCCGGGTTGGCAAGCACCTCGTCGACCGCACGCTCGATCTCCGCGCCCGCCGCCTCGAAATTTGGCAGTCCACGCTTCTCCCCAAGCCAGGAGAGCATCATCGCAGCGGAAAGGATGAGCGAGGTCGGGTTTGCGATGTTCTGGTTCTGGATATCCGGCGCCGAACCATGCTGAGCTTGCGCGCAGACAAGGCCCGTTTCGGCATTCGCGTTGATCGATCCGGCAAGGCCGAGGCTGCCGGAGAGTTCGCTGGCGAGATCCGATAGAATGTCCGCATAGAAGTTCGTGGTCACGATCACGTCGAACCGGGACGCATCGCGCACGAGGTGCGCCGCCATGGCGTCGATGATGTAGTCGTTGAGCTTCACCTCGGGGAATTCGGCCGCGACCTTTCGGACCTGCGTCAGGAAAAGACCGTCGGTGAGGATGAAGTTGTTCGCCTTGTGGACAGCCGTGACGCGCTTGTCGCGCTTCATCGCCAGTTCGAAAGCAGCGCGTGCGATCCGCTCACAGGCATGCGCCGTGATCTTGCGCATGGAGAGCGCAATGTCGGGCGTCGGCATGAACTCACCGCTGCCCGCATACATGTTGCGGTCCGGATAGAAGCCTTCGGTCGCCTCGCGCATGATAACGAGGTCCATCCGCTTCGCGGTGCTGTTCAGGAACGGGCGAACGCGCGCCGGACGAACGTTTGCATAGAGGTCCAGCTTGACTCTGAACCCGGCTGAAACGTTCACACCACCCTTGTCGCGCGCCGGATAGTCCATGTGGGACTGCGGACCCAGGATAATGCCGTCATAAGTGCGGGCGCGCTCTATCGTCTCGTCGCGCAGGGTCGTTCCGTACTTCTCCAGGCTGGCGAAGCCGGTGTCCTCGTAGTCGTACTGCAGACCAAGATCGAATGCCTTGTTGGCTGCCTCGACCACCTCCATCGTCGCGGCGGTGATCTCCGGGCCTATGCCGTCGCACGGCGTGACCATGATCTTCATCGAACGTCTCCCTGGGCACGGCGGAGCATCCGCCGACATGTTTCATGGCGACGTTTTGGCTTTTTATGGATGAAAATGCAATCGAAAAATTATGAGGCCGGTATTTTTTCATGCGCGTGCTGCGACCAGGATCGCGCGATGGGCGATTTCCGCGCGAGCGCACCGGAGAGATGCTTGCGCATGGCGTAGGACGCTTCGAGGATTTCACCGCGCTCGAGCAGATCAAGGATCGCAAGGTGCTCCTCGCATTGCGTGAACAGACGATTGCGATCGACGCGCGAGCGATACTCAAGCAAGCGGCGCATCTGATTGACGCGCACCAGTGACAGGTGGAAGAACGGGTTGTTTGACATCTTGATCAGCTCCTCGTGGAAGATGGAGCCGTTGTGGACCAGACGTTCGGCAGGAAGTCGCATGATGTCGGTCTCCAGCATGCGCTGCTGTAATCGTCGCTGCTCCTGGATGATTTTTCGGTCGAGCTTGAAGCTCGGTTCCAATATGGCGGCCGGCTCGATCAGCATCCGGAACCGGTAGATCTGCTCGAAGGCCTCTGGTGTCTTGGCGACTGGCAGGAAGCGCCAGCCGTAGCCCTGCTTGCGCTCCGCCCAGCCCTCCCGCACTGCGCGCATGAGCATGTCACTGAGTTGCGCTTTGGTGAGGTCGTAGCGCTCCCGCAGCATGCCTTCGGTCACCTCAGCAGGGATGCGGTCCATCAGCCAATCCTCGGCGAGGCGCTGGTAATCGTTCTCCACCTCGAACGGTTTTGGCTCGTCGTTGATCGGCTCAATAATCCGGGACTCCGGAACATCTTTGACAAAAAAACCCCGATTCTCCTTCTGCTCCAGCAGTCCTTCTTCAGCGAGAATTTGCATCGCCTCGCGCACGGGCGAGCGGGAGACGCCAAACTTGTCGGCGAGATGTTGCGTGCGCAGGTGATCGCCAGAAGACAGCTCGCCCGTCGTCACGAGCAGCGAGATCTGACTGGCGATATTCCGTGCCAAGGGGCTTGCAGGCATGAGAGCTCCGAGATGATTGCTGCCGATCTAGCGTTCAAGCGGTTACAGCGGTCGCGGCAAGTTTGCACGAGCTCTTGTTAAAAATCCAATCTAAAGTCGTGTCACAACAATGAAGAGACGTGGAAATGGCAGGAGTGTAGTCCCGTCCTCCAGGACGGGATAATGGCGCGCGAGCGTCTCTCGATAGGCAGCAAGGTAGGCCTTCTTTTCGGATGCGTCGAGGCGCGAGAGGTATGGACGCAGGCCCGTACTGCTGAACCAGTCGATGATGCCGTCCAGTCCTTCGAGAGGATGGTGATAGATCGTGCGCCACACTTCCACCCGCCGGCAGAACGGGCGGAGCATGCCGTAGTAATTCTGAGGGCTCTCGATCGACGTTCGCTCGGCGTCCGCTTCTGCCAGCCGGCCCGCCCACCGCGGATCCCGCGCAACCTCCCGCATGCCACGGTGAGTGGGTTCGTCAAGATTGTCAGGCATCTGAATTGCCAGAGTTCCGCCGCTTTTCAACAGGTTGGCAAGCCTCGGCAGCAGCGCCCCATGGCCGGGCAGCCATTGCAGCACGGCGTTCGCGAAGATTACGTCCTGCGGCTGTTCAGGGCGCCAGTCCTCTATAGCTTGCACTGCAAACTCAACGTTCGGCAGACGGGCGCGCGCGGCGTCGATCATCGAAGACGACGAGTCGATGCCGGCGACTCGCGCCTTTGGGTAACGAGCCAGCAGCAGTTCGGTCGAATTTCCCGGACCGCATCCAATATCGGTGACAAACTCCACGTCCTCATTGGGAACCGCACCAAGAAGGTCGATGGCCGGCCGCGTCCGGTGATCCCCGAATTGCAGGTATTTCGCGGGAGACCAGTCGCTGCTCATGAATGCCTCGCTTGACATCAACTCTCGTTTGGCTTTTTAAGCGAGAAAATCCAATGCTACAAGTGGGAACCTGGCATGATCAGAATGCAGGTCGAGAGCCATGGCCGGCAGCTGACCGCGATCGATATGCGGAACGCGCTGGGTTCCAAGTTCGAGCGGCTGCCCTTTGTGCTGCGTATCCTGCTCGAGAACAACCTCCGACACCAGCCTGACGAGGCCGAGCGACTGCTGGAGATCTTCAGCCAGTGGCTAAGGAGTGGCGAGAGCCAGGCGGAAATTCCATTCCATCCAGGTCGGCTGTTGATGCACGACACGACCTGCGTTCCCGCCCTGGTCGACATTGCCGCAATGCGCGACGCGATCGCTGAAGCGGGAGGCGATCCCGCCCTCCTTGCCCCAAGGATCCCGGTCGATGTGTCTGTCGACCACAGCATCGGCGTGGATCGCTTTGGTACCGCCGATGCCCTCCGATTCAACCTGGCCAAGGAACTGGAACGCAACGCGGAGCGCTACCGGCTGATGAAGTGGGCGACCAAAGCCCTTCCCGGCCTTAGAGTTCATCCGCCCGGTACCGGCATCATGCACACGATCAACCTTGAGCAACTGGCGACCGTGATCGCAGTCGAGCAGCGCGACAATGCCAAGTGGGCGGTGCCTGATACCCTGATCGGAACGGACAGCCACACGCCGATGATCAACGGCATCGGTGTGCTGGCCTGGGGCGTGGGCGGACTGGAAGCCGAAAGCGTCATGTTTGGAATGCCGGTCATGCTGAGGATGCCGGAGGTCATAGGTGTGCGCCTCGTTGGGCGGCTGCAGAGCGGCGCTCTCTCGACCGACCTTGCCCTCGCCGTGACCGAGCGGCTGAGGTCGGTCGGCGTCGCGGGGAAATTCGTGGAGTTCTTCGGGCCAGGCGTGTCGACACTTTCGGCGGGCGACCGAGCCGTGGTGGCGAACATGGCCCCCGAGTACGGGGCTACCACAGGCTTTTTCTCAGTCGATGCCAATACCGTTGCCTATCTCCGCCAGACAGGAAGAAGCGATGAGCTCGCTGCTCGCGTCGAGGATGTCGCCAAGGCACAGGGCCTTTGGTTCGAGCCCGATGCAAACCCGCGATACACCGACGAGATCACGATCGATCTCAGCGCGCTTCGCGCGAGCTTGGCCGGGCCACGCCGGCCGCAGGATCGCCTCAAGCCAGCGAACGTGCAGCCCGCCCTTGAACGCGCCACCGGAAAGCAGCTGAGCCGACA
>NZ_RZSX01000454.1:0-5113 GCF_004023105.1 Mesorhizobium sp. M5C.F.Ca.IN.020.32.2.1
ACTCGAAGCCGCCGGCGAGCGCGACGAAGCGGTGGCTATCGCCGTCGCGCTCAAACGCGCCGTCGAACAGCCCGGCCAGCGCGCCGCACTCGTCACCGGCGACCGCGCGTTGGCGCGGCGCGTCTCGGTCGAGCTCTTGCGGTTTGGTGTCGTCGCCGACGATTCGGGCGGCGCGCCGCTCATCAACACGCCAGCCGCCGGCCTGCTCAGGCTGGCGCTTCAGGCCGCGTTCCGGCCCGGCGACCCGGTCGCTCTGCTGTCGCTGCTCAAGCACCCGCTGCTTGGCCTCGGCCTGGAACGCACAAGCGTCCGTCACGCGGCGGAGATCGTCGAACTGGTGGCGCTGCGCGGCGGCACCGGCCGCCCCGACGTCGCCTCGCTGCCGGAGCTATTCGAGGCCCGCCTCACCGGCCTGGGCAGCACCCGGCCGCCCTTCTGGTTTTCTCGCCTGACTGTGCGAAACGTCGAGCGCGCCCGCGAATTGCTCGTTCGCCTTGCCGATGCTCTGGCGCCGCTGACCGCCTTTCGCAGTCAAGCCGAAGCCGATCTTGCCGAATTGACCCGGGCCAGTGTCGTCGCGCTCGAAAGTTTAGGCCGCACCGCGGACGGCAGCCTGAGCGAACTCTATGCCGGCGACGCCGGCGAGAAGCTTGCCGAGCTTTTGCGCGGGCTGGTCGCCGCCTCGGCGCCGTTGTCCTTCGCGGCTGACGAATTGCCCGATGTGATGGAGGCGCTGATCGCGCCCGAAACCGTCAAACCGGCACAAGGCACCGACCGGAACATCGCCATCTGGGGTGCACTGGAAGCCCGGTTGCAGAACGTCGACACACTGGTCGTCGGCGGGCTCAACGAAGGCGTGTGGCCGCGCAAGCCGGAAAGCGACCGCTTCATGTCGCGTCTGATGAAGACCGGCATCGATCTCGAACCGCCCGAACGGCGCATCGGCTTGGCCGCCCATGATTTCCAGATGGCCATGGGAGCGAAGAAAGTGGTGTTGGCGCGCTCCGCCCGCTCCGGCGACGCGCCGGCAGTGCCGTCGCGCTGGCTACAGCGCCTCCTGACGTTCATCGGTAAGGACCATGCGGCGGTGCTTCGCCGGCGTGGTGATGAATTCCTGTCCTGGGCACGGGCGCTCGATGCCGCGGAAAGGAGAGATTTCGCGCCGCGGCCGCAGCCGAAGCCGCCGCTGACTGTGCGGCCGCAGCATTTCTCCGTCACCGAAATCGAGACGCTGCGCCGCGACCCTTACGCCATCTATGCCAGGAGGATTCTCGGCCTGATGCCGCTCGATCCGGTCATCCGCGACCCGGGCGCCGCCGAGCGCGGCACGCTGTTTCACGCCATCCTGCACCTCTTCACGGCCAGGGTCGCCGGCCCGCTTGTGCCGGAGGCGCTGGATGGTCTTATCGCCGCCGGCCGCGCATGTTTTACCGAGGCCGCCCTTCCTCCCGATGTCGAGGCGGTGTGGTGGCCGCGCTTCGAAAAGCTCGCCGCCGGCATCATCGAATGGGAGCGCGGCCGCGCCTTCGCCGTGACAATGCGGCACGCCGAGGAGCGCGCCGAGAAAACCGGCGTCGGCCAGTCCGGCGTGAGGCTGTCCGGCTATGCCGATCGTGTGGATCTCCTGGCCGGCGGCATGGCCGACATCCTGGATTACAAGACCGGCTCCTCGCCGTCCAAGGCGCAGGCTCATACGCTCCTTTCGCCGCAACTGGCGCTCGAAGGCGCGCTGCTCAGGCGCGGCGCCTTCAAGGGGCTTGGCGCGCGCGAGCCGTCGCAGCTGGCCTTCATCAGGCTGAAACCGAACGGCGAGGTGTTCGAGGAATCCATCCTCGAATACAACCGCAAGCCGCGAACCGCCGCCGATCTCGCCGAGGAGGCCTGGGTGCGGCTTGAAAAACTGCTGATCCACTATGCCGACCCGGCGACCTTCTATCTGTCGCGCGCGCTGCCGTTCCGCGAGGGCGAGACCGATGGCGACTACGACCATCTCGCCCGCGTGCTCGAATGGTCTGCCGGCGGCGACGCCGACGACGAGGGAGGGGAGGCATGAAGAAGGCCTATCCCATCCCGACCGACACCGCCGCCAGCCAGGCAAGCGCCTCCGACCCGCAAAACTCCGCCTGGGTGTCGGCCAATGCCGGATCGGGCAAGACCCATGTGCTGGCTCAGCGTGTTATCCGGCTCTTGCTGCGCGGCACCGATCCGTCGAAGATCCTGTGCCTGACCTACACCCGCGCCGCCGCCGCCAACATGTCGAACCGGGTGTTTTCGACTTTGTCGGAATGGACGGCGCTTGGTGACGTCGAACTGGCGGCAAGGATAGCGGCGCTGGACGGTCGCCAGCCCGATCGCGAAACCGTGCGCCGCGCGCGCCGGCTGTTCGCCGAGGCGCTCGAGACACCGGGCGGGCTGAAGATCCAGACCATCCACGCCTTCTGCGAATCGGTGCTGCACCGGTTTCCGCTGGAGGCCAACATACCGGCCCATTTCGAAATGCTCGATCCCCAGATGGAGGCGTCGCTCTTCGCCGCCGCCCGCCGCGACATGATCTCGGGCACTGCCGCCGGCGATGCGGGGCTGGCCGAGGCTTTCGCCGCCATTCTGGAACGCGGCGGCGAACATGGGCTCGACGCCTTGCTGGCCGAGATCGTGCGCAAGCGCGACGGCTTGCGCGCCTTCATCAGCGCTGCCGGCGGTGATAGCTTCCGGGCGCTGTTCGACGAGTTTAGGTTTCGCGCCGGCCAGACCGCCGAAGGCCTGGCGGCGTCCGTCTGGCCGCTGCCGGGCTTCCTGCCGGACTATTTCGTCACCTTTGCCCGCGCTGCCGAAGCCGCCGATGCCCGCATCGTGCTGAACAATTTGCTGCCCTACGCCCATCTTGCCTTCGCCGAGAATGATCCGGTTCGCCGGCTGCAATTGTTGGCAAAAGCCTTCCTGCGAGCCGATGGCGAGCCTTATGAGCCGGCAAAGACGTTCAAGAAGGCGTTGCTCGACCGATTGCCGGATCTTGCCGAGCGCTATCTCTCAGCGGCCGATGCCATTCTCGAAATCTCCGATCGATTGGCCTTGTTCAGGATGGTCGAGGGCACACGTGCCGCGCTGACCATCGCCGACTGGCTGATCGCCCGCTACGAGCACTTGAAGCGCGCCCGCGGCTTTCTCGACTTCAACGATCTCATCACCCGAACGGTCAATCTTCTGGCGCGGCCCGACGCCGGTCCTTGGGTGCAATACAAGCTCGACCAGGGCATCGACCATATCCTGCTCGACGAGGCGCAGGACACCAGTCCCGACCAATGGGAGGTGGTGAAGCGGCTGGCGGAGGAATTCTTTGCCGGGCTCGGCGCGCGCGACACGGTTCACCGCACGGTCTTTGCCGTCGGCGACGAAAAACAGTCGATCTATTCCTTTCAAGGAGCGGCGCCCGACTCCTTCGCCGACTCAAGGCTGCTGTTTGCCGGAAAGGTGCGCGACGCCAACGCCGCCTTCGCCGATCTGAAGCTGACTTGGTCGTTCCGCTCGACCGACGACGTGCTTGCGGCGGTGGACCGTGTCTTTGCCGACCCGGTCGTGCGGCGGGGCATCAGCCACGATCCCGACCCGCTGAACCACAAGGCGATCCGCACCGATGCGCCGGGCTATGTCGAGGTCTGGCCGTCGATCGGTGCCGACGTCGTTGACGAGCCCGACGACTGGACGCAAGCCGTCGACCACGCCCATGCGCCGGCGGTGCGTGTTGCCGAAAACGTCGCGGCGACCATTGCCGGCTGGATCGGCGCCGGCGAAATCATCGAAGGCCGCGGCAAGAAGCTTCGGCCAGGCGACGTGCTGGTGCTGGTGCGCAAGCGCGATCGCTTCGTCCATGCGCTGACGCGCGCACTCAAGCGCCGCGACATTCCTGTCGCCGGCGCCGACCGGCTCAGCCTGCCCGGCCATATTGCGGTAAAGGACCTGATCGCGCTCGGCCACTTTCTCGTCCAGCCTGAGGACGATCTGTCGCTTGCCGCCGTGCTGCGCAGCCCGATTTTCGATGTTTCGGAAGAGACGCTTTTCGCGCTTGCCGGCGAGCGGCCGTCCGGCCTCTCGTTGATCGCCTCGCTCAGGCAGCATGCCGGTGAAAGCGCTGCCTTGGCCGCAATCGCTGCCCAACTCGACACTTGGTCCGATGAAGCCGCATTCAAGCCGGTGTTCGAATTCTATGCCGGGGCTCTCGCCCGCGACGGCCTGCGCAAGAAGATGATAGCGCGGCTCGGGCCGGAAGCCGGCGACATCCTCGACGAGTTCCTGAGCTTCTGTCTGGCCGAGGAACGGACCGGCCTGCCGGGACTGGAATCCTTCCTGTCGACGCTGGAAAATGCCGGCCCCGAGATCAAGCGTGAAATGGACCAGACCCGCGACGAGGTTCGCGTCATGACCGTGCATGCCGCCAAGGGCCTGGAGGCGCCTGTCGTGTTCCTGGTCGATGGCGGTTCCGCCCCGTTCAGCGACCAGCATCTGCCGCGACTGATGCCGTTCGAAGGCTCGGGCGACCATTGGGACGGCAAGGGCTATCTCTGGCGCTCGGCGAGCGATGTCGCCAATGGATTTTCGCGGGCCGCTTCGGTCCGCGCTCGCGAGCTGGCCGACGACGAATACCGCCGGCTGCTCTATGTCGGCATGACCCGGGCCGAGGACCGGCTGATCGTCTGCGGCTATCATGGCAAGCGGCCGCCGAACGCCGGCACCTGGCATTCGATCGTCAGCCGCGCGCTGGTCGGCGCCCCCGAAAGTGCTGAGCGGCAGCACCCCGCCACCGGCGAGACCGTGCATCGGTTTCACGTGACAAAATTGCCGCCGGTCGGACATGCGGCTGCCGAAGAGGCGCGGCAGACGACACAGTTCGAGCCGTTGCCGAAGAGCCTGTTCCAGCCCTTGCCGCCCTTCGAGGATCTGCCGCGGCCGCTGTCGCCGTCCGGCGCCTCGGCGCTGATCGACGAGGCCAAGCAAGCGGTGATCGACACCGGCTCGCCGGTGCTGGACACCGAGGCGGAGCCTGGCTTTGCCGTGATGCGGGGGCTGGCGCTGCACACGTTGCTGCAGATGCTGCCGGGCATTGCGGCGGCCGCACGCC
>NZ_RZSX01000455.1:0-5108 GCF_004023105.1 Mesorhizobium sp. M5C.F.Ca.IN.020.32.2.1
GCCGTGGACGAAGACCATGACGCGGCCGCCGCGCGCGGCGATGTCGGTGCTGAGCGCGCTGGAGACTTTCGGCGCGGTGTCGTAGCCGACGACGTCGGAGGCCATGAAGTATTTGGCCGGGTCGTTCGACTTGCCGCGCGAACGCCGCTCGATCCGACCGGTTTCGTGGGTCCCCGGCACGGTGACGTTGGCGCGGGCATAGTTCAGCGTGGCCGAGCGCTCACGGTCGAAAACCTTGCTGGGATCGTCGGAGCGCTTGCGCGTCGTGGCGATGAAGATGCTGTGGTTGCCGGCGATTTCCGTCACCGGCGCGGAGACCATGGCGCTACCGAGCAGTTCCTCGGTTTGCCGGCCGCCACAGCCGGCAACCAGCAAGATAAGGACAAGGATACAAATCTTCTTCAACTCTAGAATTCCACTCCGGCCGAAAGGCTATCCAACCTCCGCGAACCCCTCCCGGACAGTCGAAGTGCGGCAGAAGTAAGTCATATCCAGCCGAATTGCGCTCAGCGCCTTGCGACTGTCAAAGCACTGTTGCACGAAAGCCAGAACGATTGCCCTGATCAACACGTACGGCGTGTGCTAGCTTCGGGACCGACAATCGCACGCGAAGACCACAGACGATTCGGGGTGATTTTTCCGATGACCAGTTTCTCCTCCCGCGTCGCTGCCGCTGCCGCCGCGATCCGCGAGATTTTCCCGGAAACACCACTGCAGGAAAACGATTACCTCTCGAAGAAGACCGGGGCGCGCGTGCTGCTGAAGCGCGAGGACCTGTCGCCGGTGCGCTCCTACAAGATCAGGGGCGCGTTCAATTTCTTCCGCAAGGCGCTCGACGCCGGCAACGACGCCGAACTGTTCGTCTGCGCTTCCGCCGGCAACCATGCGCAGGGCTTTGCCTTCGTCTGCCGTCATTTCGGCAGACAAGGTGTGGTGTTCATGCCAGTGACGACGCCACAGCAGAA
Source organism: Mesorhizobium sp. M5C.F.Ca.IN.020.32.2.1 (assembly GCF_004023105.1). NCBI lineage: Bacteria > Pseudomonadati > Pseudomonadota > Alphaproteobacteria > Hyphomicrobiales > Phyllobacteriaceae > Mesorhizobium > Mesorhizobium sp. M5C.F.Ca.IN.020.32.2.1. Next base: position 966 of record NZ_RZSX01000455.1, read on the forward strand.
AATCGATAAGACGCGGCTGTTCGGCGGCGAATTCGTCGAGATCAGGCTGATCGGCGATTTTTTCGACGACTGTTACCGCGCCGCCTTCGAATTCACCGAAAGCGCCGGCGCGCACATGGTGCCGCCGTTCGACCACAAGGACATCATCGAGGGGCAGGCGACCGTCGCCTACGAGATATCAGGCCAGATGCCGGGCGCGCGGATGCCCGACATCATCATGCTTCCGGTCGGCGGCGGCGGTCTGGCTGCGGGTGTGACGCATTATTTCGCCGACCAGCGCCGCGACACGCGCTTCGTCTTCTGCGAGCCGGCCGGCGCGCCAAGCCTCAGCGAGAGCCTCGCCACCGGCAAGCGCATCAAGCTTGCCAGGGTCGACAATTTCGTCGACGGCGCGGCGGTGGCCGAGATCGGCCGCGAACCGTTGCGGCACCTCAGGGATTTTGCCGCTGAGGCCGTGCGGCTGATCCCGGAAAACCGGCTCTGCGCGACCATGATCGAGATGCTGAATGTCGAAGGCGTAGTGCTGGAGCCGGCCGGCGCATTGGCGATCGACGCGCTCAAGGATTTTTCGAAGAAGGAAATCAGGGGCAAGACCATCGTCGCGGTGGTGTCGGGCGGCAATTTCGATTTCGAGCGGCTGCCGGATGTGAAGGAAAGGGCGCTGCGTTTCGAAGGACTGAAGAAGTACTTCATCATCCGCTTTCCGCAGCGGCCGGGCGCGCTGCGCGACTTTCTCGAATTGCTTGGGCCTGACGACGACATTGCCCGCTTCGAATATTTGAAGAAGTCGGCGCGCAATTTCGGTTCGGTGCTGATCGGCATCGAAACCAAGGATCGCCGCAATTTCGAGCTGCTCAACGCGAATTTCGAGGCCGAGGGCGTTCAGTATCAGGACATCACCGACAACGAGACGCTCGCCGGGTTCATCATATGAGCGGCCGAATATGAGTGAAGAGGAGAAGATATTCGTTGCATTGTTTTCCGGCATCAATGTCGGCGGCAACCGCATCGTCAAGATGGCCGAACTTCGGTCGTTCTTCGAGAAACTCGGCTTTGGCGACGTCGCCACCTACGTGCAGAGCGGCAACGTCGTGTTCCGGTCGGCAACGGGCGATGCGGCCGCGCTGACCAAACAGCTGGAAACGGCCTTCGAGAAGAAATGGGGATTTCACTCGCGCATCATGGTGCGCGATCTCGGCTGGTTCGAGCGGCTGGTGGCGGACAATCCCTATCCGGAAGTCGCCGGGGAGCCGACGAAACTCCACGTCTACGCGCTGGAACGCGAGCCGATCGCCGATGAGGTCGCGCGGCTGGCCGAAAAATGCACCGGTCCCGAACGGTTCGAGACCAAGGGCGACGTGCTTTACCTGCATGCACCGGAAGGCCTCGGCAAATCGGTGTTTGCCAATCTCATCCCGCGCACGCTGAAAGTGCCCGGCACCGCGCGCAACTGGCGCACGGTGCTGACGCTGCTGGAGATGGCCGGACGAGGCGGCTGAAAACATAGCCGCCTACGCTGCCGAAGCCCTTTTCCAGTCGAACGTCAGCTGTTCGCGGAAAGCGAAGCGTTTGATGTGGTCGGCAACGACCGTTTCCAGGCGCTCCAGCGAGCCGGCTTTGTCAGCGGTTACCGCGATATGCAGCGCTGCGGCATCGGCATCGAGAACTGCACGGCCCAGTGAGAGGTCGATCGTGCCGTGGTTCGGATCGAACTCGACCGGAAACTTGTGCGCCCAATGCTTGCATAGCTGCTGCAGATAACGGCTCGCATGTTCAGTGGCGACATCGACATGGCTGGTCGGCATGAATGGATTTCTCCTAAGGCAAGATGCGCCAATTTCGGAAGCAGGCGTGATCGCCGGACAGATAGGCGCGATCTCGAGAAACGGCATAATAATGTCCGTCTCGGTCGTACCCGCCCTCGATCTTGTGATGGGTTACCAGCTTCCGGTGTTCGGCATCGACGCCCAGGGCTCGGCCTTGGCCTTGGCCGGGCCTTTCTGCAAAAGCTCGATCGAAATGCCGTCCGGCGACTTGACGAAGGCCATGTTGCCGTCGCGCGGCGGCCGATTGATGGTGACACCCTTGTCCATCAGCTGCTGGCAGGTGGCGTAGATGTCGTCGACCTCGTAGGCGAGGTGGCCGAAATTGCGGCCGCCCTTGTAGTCTTCCGGATCCCAATTGTAGGTGAGCTCGATCAGCGGCGCCTTGTCGGCGATGCCGCTTTGCTCGTCTTCGGGCGCGGCGAGGAAGATCAGCGTGTAGCGCCCCTGTTCGTTTTCGTGGCGGCGCACTTCCTTGAGGCCAAGCTTGTTGCAGTAGAAATCGAGCGAGGCATCGATGTCGGCGACACGGACCATGGTGTGGAGATAGCGCATGTGATTTCCTCGAAATGTTTGCGTTGCGGCGGAACATAGAAGCCACCCGGCCAAAGGGCAATTCCCGATAACCGGTCGTGCCGGCAAACAACAAATCCGGTATCCAGCAATGAACCGTGAAAAAAGGCAGCTCAGGTCTTGCACACACCGGAAGTGGCAGTGTTAATCTAACGTCAAGAATCAGTTGCGGTATTCTTGGAAAAAGGGGGGCGTTCTTATGGGGGAAAAAGCCTCTTTCATGGGGCGGGACGGAACCGGTCGCGACGCCTTGCAAAGAGACGAGAGCGGCGATGCTGCCGATCTTGTCGAGGTTGCGGGCGCCATCAAATGGTTCGACGTGGCCAAGGGCTACGGTTTCATTCTTCCCGATGACGGCTCTTCCGGCGATATTCTCCTACATGTGACATGTCTTCGAAAGGACGGTTTCCAGACCGCCTTGGAAGGTGCGCGCGTCGTCTGCCTGGTCAAGCAAGGTGAGCGCGGATTGCAGGCGTTCCGCGTGCTCTCCATGGATCTCACCACGGCGACCCATCCGGCGGAGATGCAGGAGCAGCGCACCCACGTCTCGGTGACGCCGGAAAGCGGCCTCGAACGGGCGCTGGTGAAATGGTTCAACCGCACCAAGGGGTTCGGTTTCCTGACCCGAGGCGAGGGCACCGAGGACATTTTCGTCCACATGGAGACCCTGCGCCGTTACGGCATTACCGAGCTCCGGCCCGGGCAGGTTGTGCTGGTCCGCTTCGGGCGCGGCGACAAAGGCCTTATGGCTGCCGAAATTCACCCGGATATGGGTACCTTGCCCGTCTCGCACTAAGGTCCATCCCGATCGAATCGGGATGCGACCTAGTGCTTTCTGCTTGACCATGATCTTTTTCGAACCGTAGGTTCGGGATCATGGTCTAGGGCGATGGCCGAGGATTCTGAATGACTTACAGGAACTGGCTGACAACGGGCGTAGTCTGCGCCGCGATCGCTTTTGTCATCGCCACAGGCGCTTTCTTCCATTCGCAGCAACCGGCTTCGGCAGACGGCCGGGCGATGATCCTTGCCGTCGACCCGCAGCCGCTGGTCGCGGTGACGAAAGGCGGCGAACGCTCGTTCTCTGTCGAAATCGCCGACACCTCCGCCGAGCGCGAGGCCGGCCTGATGTTTCGCCAGGAGATGGCCGACAATCATGGCATGCTGTTCGTGTTCGAGGAGCCTCGGGATGTGAGCTTCTGGATGAAGAACACGCCGATGCCGCTCGACCTGATCTTTGTCGGTCAGGACGGCAGGATCCGGGCGATCAAGCAAGGCGAGCCGCAATCCGAGGCGATGATCTCGCCCGGCGAGCCGGTTCGCTTCGTGCTCGAGCTCAAGGCGGGCACCGCCGCCAGGGGGGGCATCGCGGACGGCGATTTGTTGCGCCACCCGGCAATCGGCACTGCGCACAACTGAACGCGCAGGATCCGGCGCAGATGCAGTTTTTCTCCCATGACGGTTTTGATCTTGCTTTCCTCGACCGCCAGCCGGCATCGGGGCAGGGCGATCCGGTGCTCATGATCCATGGCTTTGCCTCGACCCATTACGTCAACTGGGTGTCGCCCGGCTGGTTCAAGGCGCTTAACGATGCCGGCTACCGCGCCATCGCCTTCGACAATCGCGGCCATGGCGCCTCGTCGAAGAGCTATGAAGAGGCCGATTATACCCCAGCAAAAATGGCTTCCGACGGGGCAGCGTTGCTGACCCATCTCGGCATCGAACGCGCCCATGTCATGGGCTACTC
>NZ_RZSX01000456.1:0-5098 GCF_004023105.1 Mesorhizobium sp. M5C.F.Ca.IN.020.32.2.1
TGTTGGTGGCGCTGCCGACGACGGTGGTGATCATGAAAAGCCGCTTCGCTGCTATCCCGAAGACGATCCGCGAGGCCGCGCTCGATCTCGGCGCTTCCGATTGGACGACATTCAGACGGGTCATGCTGCCGCTCAGCCTGCCCGCCATTGTGTCAGCGTTCATGCTGGCCTTCCTGACCTCCTTCGACGAGTTCATCGTCGCCTTCTTCCTCGCCGGCACCGAGCCGACGCTGCCGCTTTACATCTGGAGCCAGCTGCGATTCCCCAAGTCGCTGCCGACCGTCATGGCGCTGGGCACGGCCATCCTGGCCGTGTCATTCGTCATCGCGGCAATTGCCGAAATCCTGCGCCATCGCGGGCTCGCCGCCGCCCAACGGCCGGTGCCCGCCGACCTGTCCAAACCAGAAGAAACCGAAAGAGGAGAACTGCAATGGCATTCGACCTGAAATCGATAAATCGCAAGACAGTCCAAGCCGGATTGGCAGCCTTCGCGTTGGCGCTTTCGTCGACCGTCGCGCTTGCGGCCGACAAGTTGCAATATTTCACCTGGTCGGGCTACGAACTGCCCGAGTTCAACAAGAGCTTCCTCGCCGCACACCCCGATGGCGTCGAGGCCTCGATGTTCGGCGACGACGATGACGCCTTCACCAAGGTCAAGGCCGGCTTCCGCCCTGATGTCGCGCATCCGTGCTACGACAAGGTGGCGCGCTGGAACAAGGAAGGCCTGCTGCAGCCGATCGACACCAAGCGCATCAAGAACTGGGATTCGATCTTTCCGGTCTTCAAGAACCTGCCCGACCTGCAGGCCGGCGACGGCAAGGTCTGGATGGTGCCGTGGGACTGGGGCAACACCTCGATCCTCTACCGCACCGATCTGGTGAAGAACCCGGAACCGAGCTGGAACCTTTTGTGGGACAAGCAGTACGCCGGGCGCATGGCGACGATCGACGCCGTCCACGACACGCCGGTGGTGGCGGCGCTTCTCGCCGGCGTCAATCCGTTCGACATGACGCCAGAGCAGATGGACAAGGTCGCGGAAAAATTGCGCGAGCAGCGCCCGCTGCTCTCGAACTACACCACCGACATGACCTCGGTCGAACAGGCGCTGGCGAGTGGCCAGCTTGTCGCCGCCATGACCTGGAACGCGTCGGCCACCTCGCTCAAGAAGCAGGGCGTGCCTGTCGAGTTCATGAAGCCTAGGGAAGGCATGCTGACCTGGGCGTGCGGCTTCGTCATGCTCAAGGACGCCAAGAATGTCGACCTCGCCTATGACTTCATCAACAGCCGGCTGGAGACGGATTCGGGAAAATACTTGATCCAGGCCTATGGTTACGGCAGCTCCAACAGCTCGGCCTTCGCCGCGGTGCCGAAGGAGGAGCTGGAAAAGCTGCAGCTGCCGTCCGATCCGGAAGTGATGCTGAAGACCACCGTCTTCACCGGGCCGATGAAGCAGAATGACGAACTCGCCAAGATGTTCGAGAAGGTCAAGGCAGGCGGCTGAGTTCGCTCTTCCTTCTCCCCTTGTGGGAGAAGGTGGATCGGCGCGTAGCGTCGAGACGGTTGAGGGGTGCTCGACGGAATGCGGGGTTTGCCAAGCTGGAACACCCCTCATCCGACCGAGCTTCGCTCGGCCACCTTCTCCCACAACGAGGAGAAGGGAAAGCGTTGGCAAACGAGGAAGTATGCATGGACATGCTGAACGAAGCGGCTGAAAAGCCGAAAGACGACGCCGACGTGCGGGTCGGCCGGCGCGTGCGGGCGCTTAGGCTGGAACGCAATCTTTCGCTGGCCGAGCTTGCCGCCAAGGCCGGCGTTTCGATTGGGGCGCTCAGCCAGATCGAGCGTGGCCTGTCCTCGCTTCGCGTCAAAGTGATCTGGCCGCTTGCCGCCGCTCTCGATATCGAGCCGTCGGCGCTGATCGCCGACGGCAACGGTGCCGGCAACGATCTCTATTGCGTGCGGGCCAGTAGCCGTCGGCAGATCCCGGTGAAATCTGAAGGCATCGCCAAGGCGCTGCTGTCGCCGCCGGCCGCCACGCTCACCGGCATGCTGGTGACGGTGGACGCCGGTGGTGGCACCGTCGAAGCCTACGCCCATCCCGGCCACGAATTCGGTTTCGTCCTGTCGGGCGAAGTCGAACTCGTGGTCGATTCAACCACCTATGGGCTGAAGACCGGCGACAGCTTCGCCTTCAAGAGCACCTTATTGCATGCCTTCCGCAATCCGGGCGCCGAGCGCTGCCAGATTCTCTGGGTCAACACGACCAAGCCGTCCGAGGTTCGCGATGGCGCCTGAACCTCTCGTCCGGCTGGATGCGGTCTCGAAGATTTTCCCCGGCGGCATCGTCGGTCTCGACGCCGTCGATCTCGACATTGCCCGCGGCGAGTTCCTGACCTTGCTCGGGCCCTCCGGCTGCGGCAAAACCACCAGCCTGCGGGTGATCGCCGGTTTCGAAAGCCCATCGAGCGGACGGGTGTTGCTCGAAGGCCGTGACATCACTTCGCTGCGGCCGTTCGACCGGCCGGTCAACACCGTGTTTCAGGACTATGCGCTGTTTCCGCACATGGACGTTGCCGAAAATGTCGGCTTTGGCCTGTCGCTGCGCAAGCTTTCTGGGGCTGAACAGGCAAAGCGCGTCGGCGAAGCGCTCGACATGGTCGGCCTTGCCGAGAAGCTCGGTGCCCGCGTGTTCGAATTGTCGGGCGGCCAGCGCCAGCGCGTCGCGCTCGCCCGTGCGATTGTCTGCGAACCGCGTGTGCTGTTGCTCGACGAGCCGCTGTCGGCGCTCGACGCGCATCTGCGCGAACAGATGCAGGTCGAATTGAAGCGGCTGCAGTCGCGGCTCGGCACCACTTTCGTCATGGTCACCCACGACCAGACCGAGGCGCTGTCGATCTCCGACCGCATCGTCGTCATGAACAAGGGCCGCATCGAGCAGATCGCACCGCCGGCCACGCTCTACGACAGGCCCGCCACAAAATTCGTCGCCAGTTTTATCGGCACGATGAATCTTCTGCAGTCGCGCTTTGTCGGCCGTGACGGCGATCGATTGCGCTTCAGCGCCGGCGCCCTACCGCTCGAAGCCACGTCGGAAACCGGCGAAGCGCCCGGAGAAGGCGCGGTGCGAACCATCGGTGTGCGTCCGGAGGATCTTTTAGCGACGACCGAAGCAGCGACCGGCACCGCGCCGGTGCGGGTGAGCAGCATCGTCTTTCACGGCCGCACCCTGCGCCTGCACGCCGAATTGTCGCAGGGGATACCAGTGGTGATCGATGCGCCACGCCGGGCGGAAGGTTTTCAATTCAGCGTCGGCGATGTGGCGCATATCAGCCTGCGCCGCGGCGCTAACTGCCCTATGCTGCCCGGCTGATCTGATCCCCATCCTTCCAAAAAATCGGAGCATAACCCATGAGCAATCACCTGAACTTCTTCATCGACGGAAAATGGGTCGCGCCCGTAGTGCCGGCAACGCTGGATGTGATCGATCCATCCACCGAGGAGGCCTATACGAAAATCTCTGTCGGTGGGAAGGCGGATGTGGATCGCGCTGTGGCAGCGGCGAAGGCGGCCTTTCCGGCCTTCTCGCAGACCAGCAAGGCCGAGCGCCTGAAGCTGCTGAAGCGCATCCTGGAAGTCTACAACGAGCGCTACGAGGACATCGCGCAGGCTGTCAGCCAGGAGATGGGCGCGCCGATCACCTGGGCGCGCGAGGCGCAGGCCTGGGCGGGCAGGGCGCATATGGAGTCCACCATCAAGGCGCTGGAGGATTACGAATTCAGCGAGAAGCGCGGCACCACTATGGTGGTCAAGGAGCCGATCGGCGTCTGCGCGCTGATCACGCCGTGGAACTGGCCGCTCAACCAGATCGTCTGCAAGGTGGCGCCGGCGATCGCCGCCGGCTGCACGGTCGTGCTAAAGCCGTCCGAGATCGCGCCGATCAGCGGCGTCATCTTTTCGGAAGTGATGGAAGCGGCCGGCACGCCGAAGGGCGTCTACAACATGGTCAACGGCACCGGTCCGGATGTCGGACAGGTCATGGCCGGCCATCCCGACGTCGACATGGTCTCGTTCACCGGTTCGACCCGGGCCGGCATCATCGTCGCCAAAACAGCGGCCGAGACGGTCAAGCGCGTCGCGCAGGAACTCGGCGGCAAGTCGGCCAACATCGTGCTGCCCGATGCCGATTTCGAGAAGGCCGTGCGCAAGGGCGTCAACGCCTGTTTCGGCAATAGCGGCCAATCCTGCGATGCTCCGACGCGCATGCTGGTGCCGGCCGGCCGCCACGACGAGGCGCTTGCGATCGCCAAGAAGGCAGCCGAGGCGCACAAGGTCGGCGATCCGCGCTCGGAAGAAACCAAGCTCGGGCCGGTGGTCAGCAACATCCAGTTCGACAAGATCCAGCGGCTGATCGAGGCCGGCATTGCCGAGGGTGCGACACTGGTCACCGGAGGTCCGGGCCGGCCGGAGCACCTCAATCGCGGCTACTATGTCAGGCCGACCGTGTTCGGCCACGTCACACCAGGCATGACAATCGAGCGGGAAGAAATCTTTGGGCCGGTGCTTTCGGTCATGTCCTACGATGACGATGACGACGCGGTGAAGATTGCCAACGACACCGTCTATGGCCTCGCCGCCTATGTGCAGTCAGGGGACATCGACCACGCACGCAAGATCGCCGGCCGCTTGCGCGCCGGGCAGGTCTCGATCAACTATCCGAAGTGGGACACATTCGCGCCCTTCGGCGGCTACAAGCAGTCGGGTAATGGCCGCGAATATGCCGACTGGGCGATCCATGACTTCCTCGAGATCAAGGGCATCATCGGCTACGGCGCCTAGCGCAAGACTGCGAACAGCGCCGCGTGTCCAAGAAGGACGCGCGCGCGTAGCGTGGGCAAAGCCAAGCTATTCGGCGGCTTCGCGGACGGGGATCAAACGCCGCTCGACCTGTTGGAGATGCAGCCGCATCGCCGCGGCCGCGCCGCCGAGGTCGCGCTCGGCTATCGCTTCGACGATCCGTTCATGGTCCGCGAAGCTGTGATGGTCTGCCGGAGGGCGGGCGCCTTCTGAACGAAGACGTCCCCACACCACGGTTCGGCGC
>NZ_RZSX01000457.1:0-5090 GCF_004023105.1 Mesorhizobium sp. M5C.F.Ca.IN.020.32.2.1
GGGTCAATATTTGTCTAACCCCGCCACAGCAGACTGCGCTGGCTGTTGACGACGCCTTTGGGATGGCCAGTGCTGCCTGCGGTGTAGAGTACTATCGCGGGCGCGTCGACCGAGACGGAACAGGACTGAGGTATCGGCTGCACTTGCGGAGTGATGCTGGTAGTCGCATCAATCCAGTGGACATCCTGAGCCAAACCGACAGGGCGAACGTTGCCGTCGCCTATGACCGCCGAGAGCCGCGCCGCAACAACTATCTCATTGGTTCGCGAGTAGGGATCTCTCGTGTTGAGTGGCACGGAAGGCCGCCCAACCGCCATGCTCGCCAAGATAGCCACCGGGTACCAGGCAGAGTTGGCCTGAAGGATTCCGATCGCCTGCCCGTTGGGAACGACGGCCGCAATACGGTGGGACAACATCTCGACGGCCTGGAAAAGCTGGGAATACGTCAGACGAGTGGTGCCGTCGCTGATCGCGAGTTTGTTGGGATATTGCTTCGTGACGTCTCTCAGGTGATCGAAGACGGTAACGTTCGCAAAATCGACGCCCATGCGTTGATGAGGGCGCAGTACAGGACCGCCCTGATCAAGTGCGTAATCCGGCACGTTTGACCACCTGCGGGAGGCCGCTGGCTGACAATCCGCCCCTAGATCCAGACGTGCCTTTTCTGATCCCAAATATGCCGGAGACATGAGTGGCTCACGCTAAGATTAAGGTCACTTATCGCCCCCGGCCGAAATCTTTTCATCGATCATTCTGATGATGCCGCGATCTTCGCCAACGGCCGCGGTTGCTCAGTTTGGCGTCATCTCGTGCTGCGGACGCTTCGCGTCGACAGGAGGCTCACGGCGCACAGGCGATCGCGCCTGCCAACCGGCCAGCGCCGCCGCCATTGGCTTTATTCGTGCTGTCGCAATCCTGGGCGATAATCGGCGTGGCAGTAGGGGCCCCGCTGTCAGTGGTCGCGAAGTCGTCAGGAAATTAGCGCGATACAGCTAGGAGCAAAGATCCAGGGTTTGAGCTTACCCGGCTCTCTGATCAGTTTTTTGGGCTTTTCTTGGTCTACCTGGTGCTTTTGTCGGGCCACGCCCGATGGTGTCGGAGTCTCCGTCGGAGACAAAGCAGAATGCAAAGATATGTCCCCGGTTCTCGTCGGTTACTCGGATCCAATCCTTTTCCCACGTTCGGAGGGTAACATGTCGATCTGTCGACATGGCGGCGGCTTTGAAAGGGCTCGGCGCGTTGATGATACGCACCGCGACCACGTCATCGCCCTCCATTTGTTCGACGAGGTATGTCTGCATGAAGGCCTCCCCAGCGCCCATTGCAACCTTAACGTCAGCCAAAGAGTTCGGTTGCAGCGTAGCAAAGCGATTTTTGACAAATGTGACGAACCGACGAGGCCGTTCAAGGCGTGCGGGCGGGGGTTAACGCTGGATCGACCAAGCGGCGCGCAGGTCGTCGGCTTGGGCGGTCCTTACGCCGCAAGCAGTCAGCGCGCCTTTGGTCGCCGTTACGAGCGCGGCATTGTCCTTGGCGGTTGTACCGTCGGCCAGAGTAAAATTGTTCTCGAAGCCGACGCGGGAGTGACCGCCCAGCAGCGCACCGGCCGTAACGCAAGCGGTTTCTTCCCGACCGAAGGCGCAGACCATCCAGTGCGCGAAGCGCGGACGGTCATGCGCAAGGAAGGGAAGCAGGTCGGCCGGTCGCGAAACCTGTCCCGGCGTGTAGCGGCCGAGCACATAGAGCACCGGGATGTCGTCGAAAGGCACCAGCCCGCGCTGCTGCATGGCGGCTAGGGCCGAAGCCTCTTCGGGCGCGTAGACGATCATCTGAGGGGCGATCCGCTCGCTCTTCAGCCACCACAGGAACTCCGCGAAAGCGGTCTCATGGGCAGCGTCTGGCACCAGTTCGCGCAGCGCCAGCGAAACCGCCTCAGGGCGGGTAGCGCGCACCACCGCCATCTGCTCGGCCGGCTGGTATCGGCCGACCGCTTCGCTGGTGATCTGGATGATCAGCCGCTCGCCCACCGCATCGCGTATCGCTTTCGTCGTCTCGCGATAAGCGTGCGCGTCGAGCAAATGGCCGCCGTCGCGATCGCGGACATGCGCATGGATCATAGCGGCGCCCGCCTCGTGGCAGGCGGCGGCGGTCCGGGCCAGTTCCTGGGGGCCGATCGGCAGGGCAGGGTGGTCTTCCTTGCCACGCCGTCCACCATTCGGCGCAACGGCGATTGCCGTCGGCGCGATAAGTCCGGGGCCGGTCACGTCCCTGTCGACGGTCATAGGTGCAGTCCAATTGTTTCAGTATTGCGCACTATGTAACATATGTTGCATGATAGGGTCGCTCCAAACCGCGCCATCGTCAATCGAGGAAAGCATGACACACATCCTGCATCGCCAGATCCATGCGACCCTGCCCGTCGCGATAGGCGGCGAGGGTATCGAACTCTTCGACCGCGATGGCCGCGCCTATATCGACGCGTCAGGCGGCGCGGCGGTTTCCTGCCTCGGCCACAGCCATCCCGACGTGACGGCCGCGCTCCACGCACAGGCCGATAAGCTCGCCTATGCCCACACCAGCTTTTTCACCAACGAGCGGGCCGAGACATTGGCCGACAAGCTCGTCTCCGGGGCGCCACAAGGTATTAGCCACGCCTATTTCGTGTCCGGCGGCTCCGAAGCGGTGGAGGCGGCGCTCAAGATGGCACGGCAGTTTTTCGTCGAGACTGGCAAGCCCGAGCGGCGAAACGTCATTGCCCGTCGACAGAGCTATCACGGCAACACGCTCGGCGCTCTCGCTGCCGGGGGTAATGAGTGGCGCCGTGCCCAATTCCGCCCGTTGCTGATCAACACGTACCACATCGAGCCATGCTATGCCTACCGCTACCAGGAGGCCGGTGAGAGTGAGGAGGCCTACGGCCTGCGCGCCGCCCAGGCGCTCGAGGACAAAATTCTCGAACTCGGTCCGGACACCGTCATGGCCTTCGTCGCGGAACCTGTCGTCGGCGCGACAGCAGGGGCGGTGCCCGCCGTTCCCGGCTATTTCAGGCGCATCCGCGAAATCTGTGACCGCTACGGTGTGCTCCTCATCCTCGACGAGGTGATGTGCGGCATGGGCCGCACCGGGACGCTTCATGCCTGCGAGCAGGACGGTGTCGCGCCCGACCTGATGACAATAGCCAAAGGCCTCGGTGGAGGCTACCAGCCTATTGGTGCGGTGCTGCTTTCACGCCGCATCTTCGACGCTTTCGCCGAAGGCTCCGGCTTCTTCCAGCACGGCCACACCTATATGTGCCACCCGATGGCCTGCGCGGCGGCTCTTGCCGTCCAGGAGGTGATCGCTCGCGACGATCTGCTCGCCAATGTTCGGGCGATGGGAGCACATCTTTCGCAGCGACTGGGCGAGCGGTTCGGCAACCATGCCCATATCGGCGACATTCGCGGGCGCGGCCTTTTCATGGGTCTGGAACTGGTCGAGGATCGCTCGACCAAGGCGCCCTTTGACCCGAAGCTGAAGCTCAATGCGAAGATCAAGCGCGAGGCAATGGCGCGCGGACTGCTCGTCTATCCCGCGGGAGGCACGATCGACGGCGTGCGCGGCGATCATGTGCTGCTTGCGCCGCCATTCATCGTAGACGCCGCAGCAATCGACGCGATTGTCGAACGACTCGGCGACGCGATAGACGCTGCGGTGGCGTAGCGCCAGCGCCCCTCATTCCGGCAGATAGGCCCCGAACGCCTGTAACTCCAGTTCCGTCTCCCTGACACGAGCCGCGGCGGCCGGCCCGCTGCGCGCCAGCATCGTTGCAGCCAGCGCTTCCACGATAGCCATAGCTGCGGCTACCGACGGGAAGAAGGACGGGCTGTCGGTAGAGAATCGCAAGGTAACGTCGGCATGCCGCGCGATCGGAGCAGCCATGCTGTCGACGATCGCGACAATCGGAACGCTGTGTCGTTGCGCAGCCTCCATCACCGGCCCGAGTTCACGCGAATAGGGCGAAAAGCCGATCGCGACGACCGCTTCCCTCTTTCCAAGCGCTGCGAGTTCCGCCTCCATCGCACCGCCGTCGCCGCCGAGCAGCGTGACGTCGCGCCGAAACATCCGGCAGAGGTAGACGAGCGCGTGGGCGGGCGCGCGGCAGCTTCGGAACCCGGCGACACGTATGCGCTGTGCCTTCTCCAGTATCGCGCAAGCCGTTGCTATTTCTTCGCTGCCATTGGCCGCTTCGGCCGCCGCCAGATTGGCAACCGTCGTCCTCAGCGATTCCGCGAAAATCGCTTCCGACCCGCGCTTGACAAGCGCATCGGCCCTTGCTGCGAAAGGAGCCTTGCCGGAGCGCAGCCGGTCCTCGAACGGCTTGCGCAGCGCCGCCCAATCACCGAAGCCCAGGCGCCGCGCCAATCGCACGAAGGTCGTCGGCGTCACCTCTGATCGCGCGGCCAGAACCCGCATGGAAACCAGCGCCACCTCGTCGGGATGATCGACCAGGAATCGCGCCGCCTTGCGCAGTTCTGAGCTCAATTCGGGGAGTTCGGTCAATATGCGCGCTAGAAGCGCGTCGAAACCCATCTCCCGCGTATACATTGTAACAAGCATTTCCCTTGATTGATAAAGCGCAACAATCGTAGCATGCATCGACGTGCCTTGACACTAAAACACCGGACGGCCCGACGGCACGCAAAGTACCAAGGGAGAACCAGATGAAACATGCCCGAACTGCACGCCACGGAGCGCAGATCGCCGCCTTGTCGGCCGCGCTGCTGTTTTCGGCCAGCGCAATGGCGCAGCAGAATTTCGTTACCATCGGGACCGGTGGCGTCACCGGCGTCTATTATGCCGCCGGCGGCGCTATCTGCCGCCTGCTCAACAAGGATCGTAAGACGCATGGCATCCGCTGCTCGGTGGAATCAACCGGCGGATCGGCATTCAACGTGAACACGATCAAGGAAGGCGAACTCGACTTCGGCATGGCGCAGTCCGACGTCCAGTACAATGCCTACAAGGGGCTGGAATCATTTAAGGACGGTGGCGCCCATACCGACCTGCGTGCGGTTTTCTCGATCCATCCGGAGCCGTTCACGGTCCTGGCG
>NZ_RZSX01000458.1:0-5075 GCF_004023105.1 Mesorhizobium sp. M5C.F.Ca.IN.020.32.2.1
CGCCGGCACTGGGGTCAGTCGGTGCACGACAGCCGCGGCTGAGAGCCCTGCCGACGGCTTTTTTGGTCTTGGACTTAGCGGTTACGCTCAGATCTTCTGCTTGGTACCCGCGCTCTTGCCGTCCGAGCTTTTCGACCGCTCGTCGAAGCGGACCGCGCCCTTTTTGAGCGGGCGGCCGGTTTCCGCTTCCGTCTTGCGTTCGTCCTTCGCCGCAGTTTGGTTCAATCCCTTGGCCGCTTGCTTGCCCCTCGCTGTCGGTGCCTGTTCAACGCCCATGGTATCCTCCTCGGTCTCGCGCCAATCGCTTGGCACGACTTCCAACGCAGCGGCAACGCGGCGGTTCCGGCAGGACTGTCGGCAATGGCGGTAGATTTAGCGTGTCGCCTTCATTGCCTTGCGAAACGCTTCAACTGTCTCGGCGCTGATGCGTCGGCCAGAGGCGATCTGGACTGACGCGACAAATCGGCAGTCTGCGCTATCTTGAGGCCATGACCGATCTCGCCGATGTGCGCCGCTTTTATGCGCGAATGATGGCTGCCAATGCAGGTCCGGCCGATCCGCGTCTCGAAGACGTGTTCGCCGCGGTGCCGCGCGAGGCTTTTCTCGGGCCCGGGCCGTGGTCGGTCGTCGCCGGCAACGGTAACGTCGAAACGCCGAGCGCCGATCCTGTTCACGTCTATCAGAACGTGCTGGTGTCGCTCGACTCCGACAAAGGCATCAACAATGGCGAGCCGTTCCTGCATGCCATGTGGATCGGCAAGGTGGCGCCAAAACCCGGCGAGACCGTCACCCATGTCGGCGCCGGCACCGGCTACTACACAGCTCTGCTGGCACAGCTGGTTTCACCCGGCGGCGCAGTCACCGCCTTCGAACTGGAATCCAGTCTCGCCGACCGCGCGAGACAGAACCTCGAAGCCTTTGGCAATGTGACCGTCATCCATGGCGATGCGGTCATCGGCAGCCTGCCACCGTCCGATATCATCTATGTCAATGCCGGCGTCGCAGCACCACCGGCCGAGTGGCTGAAGGCGCTGAAGCCTGGCGCCCGCATGGTCTTTCCGTGGCGTCCGACCGAGCGCGTTGGCCTCGCGGTCATGGTGACTCGCACCGAACAAGGCTTTGCCTGCGATCCGTTCATGCGGTCATGGTTCATCCCTTGCACCGGCGCCTCGGCAGTAGCCCCCGCGGCGAAGGTCCTCGACCGCGACAAGGCGGCACGAAGCCGTTCGATATGGCTGACGGCCGGCAAGGCGCCGGACCGCACCGCTACCGCCATCATCGGCGACGTCTGGTTCTCGTCGCAAGACGTTGGCGGCAGGCGGTCGCCGTGACGTCGGCGAGGCGAGGCATTCCGTGCTTGCCGATCGTCGCTGGCTGGCGCGCCAGAAATTTTCCGGTCCCTGTCGGACCGGTGTCTGCTCGACCGTCCTTTGGCCGAAATCCGACCCCGACGGCACGGATGATGAAAAAGGGAGCGTTCCAATGAGGAAGATCATCACCGCAACATTCGTCAGCCTCGACGGCGTCATGCAAGCACCAGGCGGACCGGAGGAAGACCCGGTCGGCGGCTTCGAGTTCGGCGGCTGGACGGTTCACTACTGGGATGACGTGATGGGCGCCGCCATGGGCGAGACGTTTTCGAAATCGTTCGCGCTGCTTCTCGGCCGCAAGACCTATGACATTTTCGCCGCGCATTGGCCGTATCAGAGCGGTCCGATTGCTGACAGCTTCAACGCCGTCACCAAATATGTGGCGACGCACAGGCCCGACACGCTGTCGTGGCAAAACAGCCGGTCGCTCGGCAGCGATGTCGTGGCGGCTCTGCGCCAGCTCAAGCAGGAGGAAGGCCCGGACCTGCTCATCCAGGGATCGAGCGAGCTGATCCAGACCTTGCTCGCCAACGACCTGATCGACGAGATCAGCCTGCTGATCTTCCCGCTGGTGCTGGGCAAGGGCAAGCGGCTGTTCGGCGACGGCGCGATGCCCGCCGCCTTCAAGCTCACCCGCTCGCAGACGTCGAGCACCGGTGTCATCATGGCGACCTATGAGCGCGCCGGCGAGATCAAGACCGGGTCTTTCGTGCCGGAACAGCCTTCCGAAGCCGAGCTCGAACGGCGTAAGAACTGGAAGTAAGCATGCTGGGGATCATCCCCGACAGGCGGCGCTGCCCTCATCCCCCTGCCGGGACCTTCTCCCCGTATGGAGACGGGGAGAAGGGGCTCGGCGCACGGTTGGCGCCCTTCCCAGCTACCCCCTTGATTGGCGAAACCATCCATGACGGCGTCCTTCTCCCGTCCCTATACGGGGAGAAGATGGCGGCAGCCAGATGAGGGGCAGCGCGACGCTTCCAGTCAATACCCTCACGCCGCCTGTTGCCGACGCGCCAGCCCGTCGCGGATGCACGCGGCAAACTCCCGCGCGGCGGGCTCGACGCCATGCTTCGGCAGATGCAGGTTTATCGAGAAATTCGGCAAGGCCGGCAGTTCCGGATCGGCGGACAGGATGTCGAGGTCTGCAGGCACGGTGGAGGCCAGCCAGGTGGTGACGGCCAGGTCCGAGCGCACCGTCGCCGTCGTCGCGTCGAGATTGCCGTTCTCGAACACGGTCCGCCATTCCAGCCCATGCTCGCCGAGCGCCGCCAGCACCGCCGGGCGGAAGGCGCAGGTTTCGGCCACCATCGAAACCGGCAAAGGCCGTTTGTGGCGAGCGATGCCGCCTTTGGAGCCGACCCAGACCAGCCGGTCGATGGCGAGACATTCGCCGGCGGACGGGCCCACCGGTTCCTCGATCACGGCAAGGTCTATCGTACCAGCCGCCAATGCCGCCGCAAGTTCCGGCGACGAGGCGCAGACCAGCGAAATCTCAACCTGCGGATAGGTTTCGGCATAGGTCTTCAGCATCGGCGCAAGCATGGTGCCAACCAGATCATACGGCACGCCGAGCCGCACCTCACCCGCGACCGCGCTGGTCGCCATCTCGGCCCATATCTCGTCATTCAGGGAGAGCAGGCGCTTGCCCTTGCCGAACAGTCGCTCACCGGAACGGGTCAGCCTCAGGCCGCGCCGGTCGCGCTCGAACAGGCTGCAGCCGAAAACCTCCTCCAGACGCTTGATCTGCTGGCTGACGGCGCCTTGCGTCAAATGCAGCGCGTTGGCCGCCGCCGTCATGCTGGCCTTGTCGGCGACGGTGACGAAAGTCCGGACCAAAGCCGTGTCTAGATTGCGGATCATGGGCTGCATTATATTCTCTAATGCTAGGCATAGCAAAGATTGCATTTACTGATGCATGCCCATGCTTAGCATGCTGGTTCCCAACAGAGGAAACAGCATGTTTGAGACCATCCTTCCGCTCGTCCTGTTGCGCTGGTCTCGACCTCCACGCCCGGCATGGCCACGACCTTGTCGACTGCGTCCGGGGCACAGTTCGGCTTTCGCCGCTCAGTTCCGCTGATGGCCGGCAGTGCGGCCGGCCTGGCCACGGTGGCCGCGGCCGGTGCGGCCGGGCTCGCCGGTCTGCTGGCGGCCGCTCCGTCCTTGCAACTGGCGATGAAGATAGCCGGATCGCTCTATCTGATCTGGCTCGCCTTCAAGATCGGCCGCAGCGGCCCACCCAATCTGGACATGACCATGAACAGGCCGAACAGCTTTTTCGGTGGCGCCGTCTGCAATGGATGAATCCCAAGGGCTGGGCCATGGGGCTGGGCGCTGCGGCGTCGTTTGCAGCACTCGCCGACGGACCGCTGCAGCTTGCCGTTTTGCTCGGCATGGTCTTTGGCCTGGCGGCCGCGCTGTCGCTGTCGGCGTGGAGCATGGCGGGCACGCTGCTTGCCCGGCTGCTCAGAACCGAGCGGCAGTGGCGCGCGCTCAACATCGCGCTCGGCCTGCTGCTCGCCGCCTCGATCATTCCGATGTGGCGGCCGGCGTAGACGCCAACCGCCACGCCTTGGTTCAAGCTGCGTAGCGCGCAGCCGGTTTGTCAGCGTGCAGGCTGCCGTAAAAGGCTTGCCGGGCGCCGAGAAAAATGTCGAGCTTGGCCGCATCGGCAAGCGCCGGCGCGGTGACGGCTTCGCCCCTGGCCAGACCAACAAGTGCGGCGTCGACCAGATCGTCGGCCGTCATGATGATCTCCTTCGGAAGGCTATCGATATCGCTTCCGGCAACCTCCCAGAAATCGGTCCGGGTAGCGCCCGGCAGTACGACCTGCGCCTTCACCTCGGTGCCGGCGACTTCACGCTGCAAGGCCTCGGTGAAGTTGACGACGTAAGCCTTGGTGCCGCTGTAGATGCCGCCGAAGGAGGTATCGAAGGCGAGCACCGAGGCGATGTTGACGATGGCCCCGCGGTTGCGCGCGATCAGGCCCGGCAGCACGGCGCGTGTTAAACGTGTCAGCGCCACGACATTGACCTTGATCATGCGCTCGGCGACGTCAGCGTCGGCTGTCGCCACCACTTGCGCCCCACCGAGGCCGGCGTTGTTAACCAGCAGCGTAACGCTCTCGTCGGCTGATATGGCCTGCTCGACGCGGCGCAGATCGTTGTCGTCCGCGAGGTCGGCACTGATCACGCTGACCTTGCGGCTATAGGCATAGCGCAGCTTCTCCGCCAGTTCCTCGAGCCGGTCGGCGCGCCGCGCCACCAGCACCAGATCATAGGCCTGACCCGCCAGCCGGTCTGCATAAACCGCGCCGATACCCGACGAAGCGCCGGTGACCACCGCCGTGCCTTTGTTGCTTTGTCCACTCATTCTACTGTTCCTTCTCGACCGATTTGCTTCGCTTCAACCTAGGCGCCGGTGACATAGGCAATCGCCACCCGCCTCGCCGGCAAGCCATCTGATCTCATTTAGTGGTATATGCCATCATTCGCGAAGTAGGCATATGCCATTAACTTGTCAATGATGGAACCGAAGATTATTTGTGGAGCGGCGGCTGGACATCATCTCGCCCCGTCAAGGAAACACGATGCCGAAAGCCACCCTCCCCGGCCTGACCCTTTGCAGCAACGCCATGCTGCGCCGCGCAACGCGCAAGCTCGGCCAGTTCTATGACGATGTGCTGGCCCCCTCGGGTCTGAAGGC
>NZ_RZSX01000459.1:0-5048 GCF_004023105.1 Mesorhizobium sp. M5C.F.Ca.IN.020.32.2.1
AGACGCGCTAGGGCGTGTGATATTCAGGTGATGCCGGCCTGCAAACGGCTGCTTCCTGCGCTTCCGGTGCTCACGTACGAAAAGTACGCTCCGCTCCGGATCTCGGAAGCCACCATTTTCGGCTCGGCCTGACCTGAATCTCGACACCCGCTAGTGAGCGTCAGGAATCGGGCGGTAAAAATGGCCGAAAAAATCATCCTTGCCTCGGGCAGTCCGTTCCGCAAAGCGCTGCTTGTCCATGCCGGCGTGCCGGTCGAGGCGGTTCCGGCGGAAGTCGACGAGCGCGCGCTTGAGGCGCCACTAAAAGGCAGCGGTATCTCGCCTGAAGACGTCGCCTTGGTGCTTGCCGAGGCCAAAGCCACAGAGGTCAGCGAGCGAAAGCCCGGCGCCCTGGTGCTTGGCTGCGACCAGACGCTGTCGCTCGGCGACGAGCTGTTCCACAAGCCAGTCGACATGGAAGGCGCGCGCCGCCATCTCTTGGCGCTGTCGGGAAAGACCCATCAGCTCAACAGCGCCGTGGTGCTGGCCCGCAACAGTGCGGTTCTGTGGCGGCATGTCGGCATTGCCAGCCTGACCATGCGAAAGCTCGATCCGGCCTTCATCGGCCGCCATCTGGCGCGGGTCGGCGCCAAGGCGCTGTCCAGCGTCGGCGCCTACCAGATCGAAGGCGAAGGCATCCAGCTGTTCGAAAGAATAGAAGGCGACTACTTCACCATCGTCGGCCTGCCGCTTCTGCCCGCTCTGGCCAAGCTGCGTGACCTCGGCGCCATCGATGGCTGAGGCTGCGAAAAAGGCATTCGTCACCGGCCACCCGGTCGCGCATTCCCGGTCGCCGAAGATCCATTCCTATTGGCTGGCGAAATACGCTATCGACGGCAGCTACCGGGCCATCGACGTCGCGCCGGAGGCTTTTGCCGAATTCGTGAGAATGGTCGAGGCGACTGGCTACCGTGGCGGCAACGTCACCATCCCGCACAAGGAGGCCGCCTTCGCGCTGGCGACGCACCGCGATGATGCGGCCGAACAGATCGGTGCCGTCAACACGCTGTGGTTCGAGGGCGGAAGTCTGTGCGGCGGCAACACCGACGCCCATGGCTTTGCCGCCAATCTCGACGAGCATGCGCCGGGCTGGGCCGCAAATAGCCCGGCCGTGGTGCTCGGTGCCGGCGGCGCCGCCCGCGCGGTCATCCATGCGTTGATGGAACGCGGCATCAGTGACATCCGCATCGTCAACCGAACGCTCGCCCGAGCCGAGGAATTGCGCCACCGCTTCGGCGCCGGCGTCTCGGCCCATGGCACGCAGGCGACCGGCGAGCTGCTTGCCGATGCCGGCCTGCTGGTCAACACGTCAGCGCTCGGCATGCATGGCCATGAAGGCCTGTCCGCCGATCCCCGCAGGCTGCCGGACCATGCCATCGTCACCGACATTGTCTATGTGCCGCTGGAAACGCCATTGCTGGCCGCAGCCAAAGCGCGGGGCCTGAAGACCGTAGACGGCCTCGGCATGCTGCTGCACCAGGCGGTGCCCGGCTTCGAGCGCTGGTTCGGCATCAGGCCGGAGGTCACTGCCGAATTGCGGCAGATGATCGTCGCCGATCTCGGTGCTCAAGGAATGACTTAGGAGTGAAAGGCATGATCGTGCTCGGCCTCACCGGATCGATCGGCATGGGCAAGTCGACTACGGCCAGGATGTTTGCCGAAGCCGGCGTGCCCGTCCACGATTCGGACGAGGCTGTGCATCGCCTCTACGCCGGCAAGGCGGCTCCGCTGGTGGAGGCGGCTTTTCCCGGAACCACAAAATCCGGGTCGGTCGATCGCACGAAGCTGGCCGAGCGGGTGCTCGGCGATGCCGCAGCCTTGAAACGGCTGGAAGCGATCATCCACCCGCTGGTCCGCGCCGACGCCGACGCCTTCCTGGCTCGGAACCGTGCCGCCAGCGCGCCGCTTGTCGTTCTCGATATCCCGCTGCTGTTCGAAACCGGTGGCCGCGACCGCGTCGACAAGGTCGTGGTCGTCACCGCCTCGGCCGAAATCCAGCGCGCCCGCGTGCTGGCGCGGCCGGGCATGAGCGAAAAGAAGCTGGTGTCAATCCTGGCCAGGCAAGTTCCCGACGCCGAAAAGCGCAAGCGCGCCGATTTCATCATCGACACTGGACAGGGCTTCGATGCGGCGCGCGCGGCGGTCAATGCGATCGTCGCCGAACTGGTGGGGGATAAGGCCGGCAAGCCTGCTTAACGCGCTTGCATCCGGCGGAATATGTTGCCAATTTGTTCCCATAATGATTCGGCTGGAATAACGCCGGACCCAACGGAATGATTCGATGCGCGAGATCATCTTCGACACGGAAACCACCGGTCTCGATTTCCGCGATGACCGCGTCATCGAGCTTGGCTGCATCGAGCTGGTCAATCGGTTCCCGACCGGCCGCACCTTCCACCATTACATCAATCCGCAAGGACGACCGATTCATGCGGAGGCGCAGGCCGTTCATGGCATCAGCGCCGCCGATCTCATGGGAAAGCCGACCTTCAGCGACATCGCCGAGGAGTTTCTTGCCTTCATCGACGGCGCCAAGCTGGTCGCCCACAATGCGACTTTCGATATCGCTTTTCTCAATGTCGAATTCGGCCGGCTTGGCCATCCGCTCGTTGACCCCGGACTTGTCGTCGACACCCTGGCGCTGGCGCGCCGCAAGCATCCGATGGGACCCAATTCGCTTGACGCGCTGTGCCGGCGCTACGGCATCGACAATGCCCGTCGCACCAAGCACGGCGCGCTGCTCGATTCGGAATTGCTGGCCGAAGTCTATATCGAGCTCATCGGCGGCAAGCAGGCAGCCCTCATCCTCGACAGCGCCACGGCGCCGGCCGGCGGCAGGAGAAATGTCGACGATATCAATATCAGCATCGGCGCGCGGCCGATTGCACTGCCTTCTCGCCTGACCGCCGCAGAGCGTAGCGCGCACGCGAGCATGGTCGGCACATTAGGCGAAAACGCGCTCTGGCTGCGCGTCGCCGCGGAAGCAAGTTCCGCGGCATAGCGATTGACGGGTAGGAAGGCGATCGGCAGCGAACGTCGATTGTTTCGTTCCGTGGTAATCTCCAAGGTCTGCGACCCGCCACTGAAATTGGCCGCTGGAACGATCGGCTTCCGATCTGTCAGGATCGAGGAGCTCGTCTCAAAGCAAAAAAACCCGGCGCGAGGCCGGGTTCTTCAAAGGCTGCGCAACATCAGCCTCAGCTCACCTTGACCTTGCCGGCGGCCTGGTCCTCAGCCAGCTTCTGCTGGAACATCTGCGCGAAATCGATCGGATCGAGCATCAAGGGCGGGAAGCCGCCATTGCGCGTCGCCTCGGCGATAATCTGCCTGGCGAACGGAAACAGCAGCCGCGGGCATTCGATGAACAGCAGCGGCAGCATGTGCTCCTGCGGGAAGCCGCTGATGGCGAAAACGCCGCCATAGACCAGCTCGACGTTGAACAGCACTTCCTTGTCGAAGGACGCCTTGGCGTTCAGCGTCAGATTGACGTCGAACTGCTTGTCCGAAAGCGGGTTGGCGTTGACATTGACGTTGATGGCGATGCCAGGGGCCTTGTCGCGGCCGCGCAGCGAGTTCGGCGCGCCGGGGCTTTCGAAGGAAAGGTCCTTCACATATTGCGCAAGCACATTGAGCGAGGGCTGCGTCGCGTCGCCGTTGCCACTGGCCGCGCCGGTCGGCGCGTCGTCTTTGCTGGCCATAAGCCTTTGTCCTTTTGCCTGGGGCAGCGTTGCTGACCGGATTGAAATCGGGCGTTCGCTACCATGGCCGGCATGACAAGACAAGGTTTGCCGACCTACTCGTCCCAGAGGCGTTTGCCGACCCTACTCGTCCTCAAGGCGAGCTACTCGTCCTTGAGGCGGCGCCATGGAGAATTGTGATCCGGGCCGCGCTTGTAGTCGTCGCCGCGCGAATAGTCGCTGTCGTCAAGGTCGATGGTCTTGTCGCGTTGCCGGGTCCTGAACCCGCCGGTGCTGAAATTGGTCGCCAGCACGATGCGGCCTTTCAACAGGCGCCAGGCAAGGTCGCGAACCGGCGGCAGGAACAGCAGAATGCCGAAAATGTCAGTAATGAAGCCGGGAATGATGAGCAGGATCGCGGCCAGCACGATCATGGCGCCATGCGCGAGCTGGCGGCTTGGATCACGGCCGGCGTCCATCTCGGCCCGGACCCGGGTCATGACGCCGAAACCCTGGTATCGCAACAACAGCGCGCCGGCGATGCTCGAAGCCAGCACCAGGCCGACCGTCGCCAGGGCGCCGACCTGGCGGCCGACAACGACGAAACCAGCGATCTCCAGCAGCGGAAGCGCGAGGATGAACAAGGGAAGCAGCGAAATGCGCAAATCTTGACCGATCATTTCCATGTTTTGTCGGCCTGCGGGCAATCGCCGCTGGCACTGGCTCTTTTAGATAGGTATGCCTGCCTTTAATTTGAATGATTGCACCTTGCGTTCTATATGCTTTGGATGTTGAACGCTATGCGACCGCAGCCATTGCCTGGCCGGGCGGTCCGGCCGGAGTAGGGATTGATTGGCGGAAGATATGGGATTCTTCGACTTCGGCACGATTTTCTTTCTGGTTGCGGCGGTTGTGATCTTTTTCCAGCTGCGCAATGTGCTCGGCCGCCGCACCGGCAGTGAGCGCCCGCCCTTCGATCCCTATACGGCGGGCCGGACGCGCGACGACACCCAGAAGCCGGAGAATGTGGTCTCGCTGCCGCGCAAGCGAGCGCCGGGAGAGCCGGCAATCGACGCCTATGCGGCGATCGACGCCTTCGCCAAGCCTGACACCGATCTCAACAAGGGCCTGCGCGCGATCAAGGACAATGATCCGGCATTCGACCCGAAGACCTTCGTCGATGGCGCCAAGATGGCCTATGAAATGATCGTGATGGCCTATGCCGATGGCGACCGCAAGACGCTGAAGAACCTGTTGTCGCGCGAGGTCTATGACGGCTTTGTCGCGGCCATCGGCGACCGCGAGGCGAAATCGGAAAAGATCCAGTCCTCC
>NZ_RZSX01000045.1:0-14716 GCF_004023105.1 Mesorhizobium sp. M5C.F.Ca.IN.020.32.2.1
ACGAGGCTGGTATCGCCAACAAGAGCCGCGAGGCCCAGGCCGGTGAGACGCAGTACCGCATCGACTACAACCGGCGGCCGGAAACCGACATGGAAGTCTGCATGCCGCGCCACACGCTGGAGATCTTTGCGCGCGGACTGGGCGTCTGGGACCGTTTTCCTGAGGCCGACCGCCACCAGCAGCTTCTTCACATGGCGACGCTGCTCGACGACCTTTATCCCACCTTCCGCCTGTTTCTCTATGACGGACGGATGCGCTACTCGATTCCCTACACCATATTCGGGCCCTATCGTGCCGCCATCTATGTCGGCGACATGTATCTGGTGCTGAACGCGACCCAGCCAGTTCGCACGCTGACCAGCCATTTCGACAATCTGATCCGCGCCGCCGACATCAACGCGCATGAGGCGGCCAGCTTCACGCAAAGGCTGGCGGAGATGCGATTTTGACGGCTTGTCTATCGCGCCGACATTGACGCCATATAAAGATTTCTTTATATCCTTATCTCGACAAAGAATCCCCGGAAGGCGTATTTCCAATGACCAATCCAATTGACGCGCTGCTTGCTGAGAAGGGCGTTCTGCTTGCCGATGGCGCCACCGGCACCAATCTGTTCGCCATGGGGCTAGAGGCCGGCGAGGCTCCAGAGTTGCTGAACGAGACGGCGCCGGACACCATCACCAGTCTGCACCAGAACTTCGTCGATGCTGGCGCTGACATCATCCTGACCAACTCCTTCGGCGGCACCCGCCACCGGCTGAAGCTGCACCATGCGCAAGGCCGCGTGCATGCGCTGAACAAGCGCGCCGCCGAGATCGCCCGCGCTGTCGCCGATAGAGCCGGCCGCAAGGTCATCGTGGCGGGCTCGGTCGGCCCGACCGGCGAGTTGCTGGTGCCGCTCGGCGCGATGACCTATGACGAGGCGGTCGAGGCCTTTGCCGAACAGATCGAGGGCCTGAAAGCCGGCGGCGCCGAAGTCGCCTGGATCGAGACCATGTCGGCGCCGGACGAAATCCGCGCCGCAGCCGAAGCCGCGATCCGCGTCGGCTTGCCCTATACCTACACCGGCTCCTTCGACACCGCCGGCCGCACCATGATGGGGCTGTTGCCGAAGGACATCCACGGCGTCGCCGATGGCTTGTCGCAGGCTCCGCTCGGTGTCGGCGCCAACTGCGGCGTCGGCGCCTCCGACATCCTCGCTTCGCTGCTCGACATGACCGAGGCGAAGCCGGAGGCCACGGTGATCGTCAAGGGCAATTGCGGCATTCCGGAATTTCGCGGCGCCGAGATCCATTATTCCGGCACGCCCGAGCTGATGGCCGACTATGTCAGGCTGGCCGTCGATGCCGGCGCAAAGATCGTCGGCGGTTGCTGCGGCACCTCGTTCGCCCACCTCGCCGCAATGCGCAAGGCGCTCGATGCGCATACCCGGTCGGATCGCCCGAGCATCGAAAAAATCGTCGAGCGCATTGGCCCGATGCGCAACAAGCAGGCCACAGTCAACACCGTCGAGACCAGCGAAGCCCGCCGCGAGCGCCGGCGCACCCGCGCCTGACAAATGTTGAAAAATGCCGGTAAGGTTTCCCTGCCGGCCTGCTCACCCGCCCGTGGGTCGGTTTCCACTATCCGAACGATCCCATCTGACGAAAATCGGACGTCATCACCATTACCGTTTACCGCCAAGCGCCGAGGCAAGGCGCACCAGCGAGAGGAACTCGGACCGGTACCCAAACGGGTCGGCTCCCCGGGCGGCGGTGGCAATCTCCATGATCTTGTCATAGCCGAACTTCGCGGTCGCATCCTCGTCGCGCAGCTTCTGGCCGAAGGCAGCGACGGCAATGGAGAACCGCTGGTCGGTGCTGGCCTGGTCGAAATCAGCCACTTCGTTGGCTGATGTCACCGGTGTGGTGATCAGCTTCGAGGCATCCTCGTTCGGCAGCTTGTAGCGGATTTTCACGAAGGCATATTCGTCGGCGTTGGCGACGCCGCCATTGTTCACCGAAGCCTGGCCGTAGCGCAACTGATCGATCTGCTCGCCGCCGCTGCCCTTCGGCGTGATCTCGTAGATCGCGGTGACCGAATGGCCGGAGCCGATCTCGCCGGCATCGACGCGGTCGTTGTTGAAATCCTCGCGATTCAAGGCCCGGGTCTCGTAGCCGATCAGCCGGTATTCCGAGACCTTGTTCGGATTGAACTCGACCTGGATCTTCACGTCCTTGGCGATGGTGAACAATGTCGAGGACGCATCCTCGACCAGCACCTTCTCGGCCTCGGCCAAAGTGTCGATATAGGCGGCGGTGCCGTTGCCGTTCTGGGCGATGGTCTGCATCATCTGATCGTTCAGATTGCCGCGACCGAAACCGAACACCGACAGAAACACCCCGATCTTGCGCTCTTTTTCGATCAACCGCTTCAGATCGTCGTCGTCGGTCTGGCCGACATTGAAATCGCCGTCCGTGGCCAGCATTACGCGATTGATCCCGTCGTTGACGAAGGATTTCTGCGCCAGCCGATAGGCTTCCTTGATGCCCGCCTCGCCGGCCGTGCTGCCGCCGGGCGTCAAAGTGTCGATGGCATTGAGGATCTTGTCTTTCTCCGAAATTTTCGTCGGCTCGAGGACGGTGCCGGCATCACCCGCATAAGTGACGATCGAAACCGTGTCGTCGGGCCTCAGCCTGTTGACCAGAAGCCGGAATGCCGATTGCAAGAGCGGCAGCTTGTCCTGCTCGTTCATCGAGCCCGACACGTCGATCAGAAACACCAGATTGGCTTTGGGCTGCTCGGCCGGCTTGGCGTCGAAACCCTTGATAGCGACATGCATCAGCCTGGTGTGCTCGTTCCACGGCGTCGGCATGACGCTGACGGTCGAGTTGAACGGGGTCGAGGCAGAGTCCGGTCCTTTCCAGTCATAAGGGAAGTAGTTGATCATCTCCTCGACGCGGACTGTGTCGGCTCGCGGCACAATACCTTCCCTGAGCGAACGCCGCACGAAGGAATAGGAAGCGGTGTCGACATCGATCGAAAAGGTCGAGACCGGGTCTTCGAGCGCGGCACGCACCGGATTGCTCTTGAAATCCTCGACGCGGTCGCGATTTTGCTCCGGCAGCGGCATCTGGTCGGCCGGCATAGGCGGTTGTACCATCAGTTTGGACTCGGCTGTTGTGCCGGCCATACCCTTGACCGCTGGGGCGCTTGCGCCGCCGTCCTGTGCGAACTCGCCGCTCGGCGCCGGCGGAGGCGCATTGCTGGTCAGCGCACCTTGCCTTGTCAGGCCGCCGGCGGCAGCCGACTCTGGCTTCGGCAGCGATGCCGGCGCAAGCTCCTCGGCTGCGTCGCGGCTTTCGGCGTCGGCATCGGCTTTCTTCCTGGCCACTGGTTTGTCGGCCAGCGTTTCGGCGATCTTCTCGTCGCCACCGGAATGGAATGGCCGCTCCTGCAGCATGTAGATGGTGGCGTATCCGGCTATCGGTAGGGCGACGAGCCCGGCAATGGCCGGAGTGACGAAGAGTTTCTTTTGCATGATTTCGCTCCAGAGCTTTTGTGCTCGCTCTGTAAGACGAAGCCCTTTCGCCGATCCTTGGGCGGCGGGTGAGGTTTTTTCGTCCAGGTCGTAAGCCCGCATGGCGGCCTCGAAGGCACGCGCCTTCGCGTCGGTACCCGGTGCCGGTGCTGCGATGTCGCGCAGTCTGTTGAGTTCGTTGTCGTCGACCATGATCACACTTCCCCGGCTGAACGCATGAGCGTCTTCAACCGTTTCTTCGCTTCATGGATGTGCCAGGAAACCGTCGTCTCCGAGATGCCTATCGCCTCGGCGGCGGCTGCGTGGCTGAGCCCTTCGCCATAGACCAGCAGCACCGCGTCGCGCTGCTTGTCCGGCAGCATCCGCACCGCCGCCCAAAGCGCCTCGGCCGGATCTTCGGGCTCGGCCGGGGCTTCTCCCGTGATCAGCTCGTAAGCTCCGTAGGCTTCGATCTTGATCGTCTCGCGGACCGTCTTGCGCATCACGTCGCGTGCCGCATTCAGCGTCATGGTGTAGAGCCAGGTGGTGAAGGCGCCGCTGCCATGATAGTCGCGGATCGCCCGGCCGAGCCGGACGCAGACTTCCTGGGCGATATCCTCGGCGTCGGCCTTCTTCCCGCACCAGCGATATGCGGCGCGATAGACGAATTCATAGTGCCTTTCGAGCAATTTGCCGAAAGCCCGCCTGTCTCCGCCCTTCGCCCGCCCGATCAACTCGGCGTCGGAGGCTTCGCTTTCATCCAGCATCATCGCCATCATTTGCCTGTTGGACGAAGGCTAGTGGCGGTTCCTTGGGGTGGTGGAAAGAAAAGGACAAACCGCCTTCGAGAACACCAACCACGGGTGCTCCTCACTCTCCGGGACAGACCAGGCGCACGGTGACCGTGTGCTTGCCGCTGACCGACATGCCGCCCTGTGTCACGATCTTGGCAAACGGCATCGTGCTGACATCTTGCGAGATGTCCGCCTCGCTCGCAAAGCGTTCTGCTGCAAACACCTCGCCGCTGCCGACTTCGCCTTGAGGACGCATCGACATGCCGTAGCCGCCCATGCAGCGAAGCTTTACGTCGCCGGGCCTGCCTTTCGACTTGCTCTTGAGGCTCATAACAAAGCCATCCGTATCCAGAGCCATATCGATGTCGTCGTTGAGTTGCCCGCTCGATTTGCACGTCATGCCGCCAATCTTCGCGTTCTTGATCTTGCCGGATTGTTTGCCCTTTCCATTCACCGTCCAACTGTCCGACCCCGGCGAGCTCTTGCCCTCCATCTGGATCGACGGGATCACAAAGGAATAGGTGACATCGAACTGTGGACCCTTGATGCGGGGTTCCATCTTCGCTGCCACGGTGATTGTCCCCTCATCCACGATGCGCTTGAGCTGCGCCCGCATGGCGTTGGCCTGCTCCCGATAGCGTTCGGCTTCTTCGGCGGCGATCTGACTGGGCAACCTGTCCCAATAGACCGCAGCGGTTTCCCTTGCGCATCTCTCCCTGTGCGCGGCCTCGTGAGCCAACGTGATGTCCGCGATTTCCTTGCACTGCGAGCCGGCGCGCAGTGCCTCTAGATCGGCCGGCTTCTGCTCGCAGCTGCCAAACTTCATGTCCACCGTCAAAGGACCCGAGTAGCCGTAGGCCGGGTTGTGAGGAAGCTTGAACGTGCGCATGACGTCGGCGCGCGCCCTGGACGATCGGTCCTGGATGTTAACGTCTGAATCGGGATGGATCGGGTTCTTGTGCGCCTCGATCAGCGGATCCTCGACCGCCTTGAGCTTCGCCGCCATATCGGCGAAGAACATCGCCTCATACTCGGCGTTCTTCAGTTCTTCCTGAACGCTGCGCAGGTTGCGGCAGGAACATTTTGCTTGATCGGCAAAGGCTGGCTGGACCATCGCACTGGTCAACAGGCAAAGGCCTAGAATCTTGCTCCTGAGCGAAACCCGCATCATGCCCCCTTGATCAAACGACTGCCGCCGGTATTCAGGAGCTATGTTTCGAGACTATGTCGCCGGCCCCGACGAGCTAGCCCAACGTTTCACTGAACAGCGTCGCCAATCGCTTCAAGTGGCGCTCGGCGCCCGTTGCGTCGAAGGCGCTGTGGTCCGGCACGCACCAGCCATGCGCCATGCCGGCATAGTTCTCGATGACATGGTCGACTTCAGCCGTGCGCAGCGCTTCGGCCAGCCGTGCCGACTGCTCCGGCGGAAAACTTCTGTCAACACCCGCCGTGCCGACATAGACCCGCGCCTTGATCGACGTAGCGTTTCGGTGCGGGCTGTCGGCGGCATCGCTCGCCAGATTGCCGCCATGGAAACTAGCCGCGGCAACGATCCGGCCGGGATAGGTCGCGGCGGCGCTCAGCGCCCGCGCTCCGCCCATGCAATAGCCGACGGTGCCGACCGGTCCGGTAACGCCTTCGGCATCGAGCGCATCGAGGAAAGCGCCGCTGTCGCGGATGGTCATGTCCTGTGTCGTGCCGCTGAGGAGACCCGTGATGACGGCTTTGCGCTTCTCGTCGCTGAAGGCGGTCTTGGCCTCGAAAGGGCCGTAGGGCGCGTTGCGGTAGAAAAGGTCCGGGACCAATACCGCGTAATTATCGCCTGCAAGCCGTTCCGCCATCTGGTCGAGCGCCGGCCGCGGGCCAAAAGCGTCCATATAGAGGATGATTGCGGCCTTGGCCGAGGCCGCCGAGCGGAACAGCCCGGCTTTTGCCAAGCCGTCGCTGGTCTTGATCTGAATGTCCCGCTTCGCCATCACCCACTCCTTCTGATTGTCGCGCGATCAATATCCACGCAGGCCAACAGGGCAAGTCGCAATGAGGCAACCTCTTTCAAGATTGCGTGCGGCATTTGGCGAGCTACCGACCCGCGAACGCCGCCATGTGAAAGGCCTGGACCTCTGGGGGATAGCGATAGGCAGTGCCATAGGGGCAGGCGTTGCGGTCGAGACAGCCGCCGGTGCGGCAAGGCGTGCCGTTTTGCCCACGCACATGCGCCAGACAAGTTTCATACGCGAAACCATCTGCAGAATACGCGTCGACGGGACAGGATTTCAGGCAAGGTTTGTCGACACATGTGTCACAAAGGTGAATCACGCCGCGGGGTTCGTGAAGCGCTATTTCGTCCTCGAACAGCAGCGCGCCGCGATAGGCGTGCCAGAGCCCGTATTGCGGATGCATGAGGATGCCGAGCGGCGACGGCTGCAAGCCCTCCGCCCGCATCGCCCATTGCTGGAACGGCAGATACGGTCTGTCGGACGGTGACACGGCACGCGCGCCGAAGTCGTTCGCCACCCCGCCGATCACTTCGCGAGACCATGTATCGAGCGGATTGGCGACGGCCTGTGATTGGCTTTCTTTCCAGCGCAGGAAATGCGGCCATGGCGCGGCGCCCGCCTGCCCCACCAGCAGCACGGATCTGGCGGCACCGCCAGAGAGGCCGGAAGGCGTTTCCTCGCCGCCTGCAAAATTGAAACCGCCGCGCAAGGTGAGACCGTGAGCGCAAAGCGCTGCCGCGATGGTTTCGATCATGCTGCGCGCGAGGATCATCCCTTCCTGTCCGGGTCGGAGAAGGCGCTCCGCCAGACTTCCTTATGGATGATGTTGGCGACTTTAGCCCCGCCTGACTCGGGCTCCTTTCAGGTGAAGGCGTCAGCCATCGACGCTTTCTTCCTGGCGATGAACTCCTTCAGCCCATCGTCGATACCCTGATCGAGATGCGGCGCCTCGTAGCTTTCCAGCCAGCGGCGGGCGAGTTCGTTGGCGCGCTGCGGTGCGGTTTTTTCGCCCTCGGCCAGCCACTGCTCGTAGGAATTGTTGTCGGCGATGTTGGAACGGTAGAAGGCGGTCTGGAAATTGGCCTGGGTGTGGTCGCAGCCGAGATAGTGGCTGCCGGGACCCACCTGGCGGATCGCGTCCATCGCCTGGCCGTTCTCCGACAGGTCGACACCTTCGGAGAGTTTCTGCGTCATGCCGAGCTGGTCGATGTCCATCATGAATTTTTCGTAGCAGGAGGCGAGTCCGCCTTCGAGCCAGCCGGCCGAATGCAGCACGAAATTGGTGCCGGCGAGAATCGTCGAGTTCAGCGTGTTGGCGCTTTCATAGGCCGCCTGCGCGTCCGGGATCTTCGAAGCGCAGAGCGAGCCGCCGGTGCGGAACGGCAGGCCGAGCCGGCGCGCGAGCTGCGCCGCGCCATAGGAAACCAGCGACGGCTCCGGCGTGCCGAAGGTCGGCGCGCCCGACTGCATCGAGATCGACGAGGCGAAGGTGCCGAACAGCACCGGCGCGCCCGGCCGGATCAGCTGCGTGAACGACGCGCCGGCCAGCACTTCGGCCAGAACCTGGGTCAGCGTGCCGGCGACCGTCACCGGGCTCATCGCGCCGGCAAGAATGAACGGCGTGACGATGCAGGCCTGGTTGTGACGCGAATAGACTTTCAGCGCACCCAGCATGGTCTCGTCGAACACCATCGGCGAATTGGCGTTGATCAGGCTGGTCAGCACCGTGTTGTTCTCGACGAAATCGTCGCCGAACACGATCTTGGCCATCGCCACCGTGTCTTCGGCGCGCTCCGGCGCGGTGACCGAGCCCATGAACGGCTTGTCCGAATATTTGATGTGGCTGTAGACCATGTCGAGATGGCGTTTATTGACCGGCACGTCGACCGGCTCGCACACAGTGCCGCCCGAATGGTGTATCGACGGCGCCATATAGGCGAGCTTCACGAAATTCCGGAAATCCTCGATCGTCGCATAACGCCTGACGCCATCGAGGTCGCGCACGAAGGGCGGGCCGTAGACCGGCGCGAAGACGGTGGCGTTGCCGCCGATCTGCACCGAACGTTCGGCATTGCGGGCATGCTGGGTATAGACGGACGGCGCGGTTTTCAAAAGTGAGCGGCAGAGGCCCTTCGGGAAATGCACGCGCTCGCCTTTGACGTCGGCGCCGGCCTCTTTCCACAGCTGCAGCGCCTCGGCGTCGTCGCGAAAGATGATGCCGATCTCCTCGAGTACCGTGTCGGTGTTCTTCTCGATCAGCGCCAGCCCTTCCTCGTCCAGCACCTCATAGACGTTGATCCTGCGCTTGATGTAGGTGAGCTGGGTGCCGGGGCCGCCACCCGAGCGCGCTGCCCGGCGGGCAGCGGCACCACCGCTGGCGGCGCGTCCGCGCCGCGCGTTTGACGCTTCCTGGTCGACCGGCGCGTTCTCACTCATGATCGTTCTTCCCTGACTTTTGTTCTGGCCTGATTATTACGGCCGCATATCGCGGCTTCTGGCCGGATCGTAGCCATGCACCCTATTCGAAACGGCCCGCCAGCGCCAACGCCTGTCGCAAAATCGACAAGAATTCCAATAGATTTGCAGTCGCTTTCCTTTTGCGGGAAGTCGCAAATCAGCTATGGACGCAAGCCTGTAGCGGGTTAGGTATTGACGTGATATTGGGGCCCCGCAACTGTATCCGTGCGGCAAGGAGCTGGATTAAAAATGGCCGACGACGAGATCATCCTTTCCGAGCTTTCCGACGACGAGCTCGTGCAGCAGATGCACGACGACCTTTATGACGGGCTGAAGGAAGAGATCGAGGAAGGCACCAACATCCTTCTCGAGCGCGGCTGGGCGCCCTACAAGGTGCTGACCGAGGCACTGGTCGAAGGCATGCGCATCGTCGGCGAGGATTTTCGCGACGGCATCCTGTTCGTGCCGGAAGTGCTGTTGTCCGCCAACGCGATGAAGGCGGGAATGGCCATCCTGCGTCCGCTGCTTGCCGCCACCGGCGCGCCGAAGCAGGGCAAGATGGTGATCGGCACCGTCAAGGGCGACATCCACGACATCGGCAAGAATCTTGTCGGCATGATGATGGAAGGCGCCGGCTTCGACGTCATCGACCTCGGCATCAACAATGCGGTGGAAAAATATCTCGACGCCATCGAACAGCACCAGCCTGACATCATCGGCATGTCGGCGCTGCTGACGACGACCATGCCCTATATGAAGGTCGTCATCGACACGATGAAGGAAAAGGGCATCCGCGACGACTATGTCGTGCTGGTCGGCGGCGCGCCACTCAACGAGGAATTCGGCAAAGCCGTCGGCGCCGACGCCTATTGCCGCGACGCGGCCGTGGCGGTCGAGACCGCCAAGGACTTCATGAAGCGCAAGCACAACGTCCGCGCGTCGGCCTGAGCTTTTTAGCCAATTTCCCGAGGGACTGGCGCGGTGCCCCTCGGCGCCTTTGTCCCATTGACCTCGGCGGCAAGCTCGCCACTGGATTTCTCGATCAGCATAGGCATTGCCGTCGGCATGGCGCCGGCCGGCTAGCTATTGGACGCACGGTACTTCCGCGATCACGCCATGCCCACGGTCCCAGCCTCTGTCAGCTAATTCGTGCGGCAGACCCCAACGCCGCCTGGCCGGCGCCCTACAAGGCAATCTATCCCAACGCCCCCCCAAATCGGCGCCGGCCGTCCCTAATCTGGCCACATCGGACCGACAAGGAGAAGCCCGCGCTCCTCCTCCGAGCGGGCCAATCGGGTCCAATCTGCAGTGGGGGCTAAGCGCCGGGATAGGCCCGGCTCCCGGCGAACGGACCCAGTTGCCCGCTGGTTAGGCCCGGCGGCCCGCTGGTCACCCCCGATTGGCTGTCGGGCTGTTCTACTTGCCCCCGTTTGTGGCCAGACGTTCGACAAGCGGGATCTTGGCGAGGTGCTGCTCCTCGACCATGAGCCGCTGCCGACCGAGCAATAGATTCCGTCAGCCTCTCGACATGGCGGCAAAATGCGGCTGCTCATCGTCCGCTGGCCTGCCGTTGAGCAGTTTGAGCGCCCCCAATGTCCGGCATGAGGAACATACTGACGAGCAGTGTTCGTTCGAATGATGCTATTCCGTTGCCTTGAGCGCAAGTATTGGTCAGCCAGCACAGCGCCTCCTCTTAAGCTCGCTGGTGGTCAAGGCCCAGCGGCCTCCAGCTGCCAGTCCCCCTCGCAACCAAGCCGCTGGGCCGGCCCCGCTAGAGCGAAGAGCGTTGTCCCGCACATTAGCAACATCTTGACCAAGCCCTAGCGCGCTCCAGACTCAAATTTCATGGCGCGGGGCATAGGGGTATTGGTGACGTGGAGGCGATCACCACTACAGTGCGAAAGCGGGTCCGCGAGAACCAGGCGGGTGGAGAAATACCGGCCCCAGAAGCGCAACAAGCCGCTGCGTGCTTGGTGGCCAGCATAGAGTCCAAGAGAACATCCGCAGCGCCTGGGCCGCCGTCAAACTGGTTCGCATAACTATTGAACAAACCCGCCCAGCCGGGGTGTTGCCGAGCGAGGAAGCAGTTTGTGCTATTCGGTTCCGAGCCTGTCCATGAAGGCGAAGCCCTTGCCAAAGCCATCATTGAGACGGTTGAAAGGCTGGCCCGATGATTCGCCTTGAGTCAGTGCCGCGACAAGCAGCGAGCAATCGAGCTCCTCCGGAAACGATACCTTCAGGTCACCCTGAGTTGCCATACGAAGCGATTTCAATCTTGCCGTCTTTGCGGCGCGTTCGGCGCACTCGGCCTCAGCGATTACCTTCGCGGAGCGCCTAATTGTGCTATTTCCCAGCCAACACATCTATTCGATCCAGCAGAATTCCGATGCGCCGGTCATGCCCTGACTCTTTGAGATTGTCGCCGTTCATTGTGATGAAGTCGGCTTCGATCGGTGGGGTTAAAACCTGCACTCCCGCCATGAGGCGCGGGCGGATCGGCTTT
Source organism: Mesorhizobium sp. M5C.F.Ca.IN.020.32.2.1 (assembly GCF_004023105.1). Lineage (NCBI taxonomy): Bacteria > Pseudomonadati > Pseudomonadota > Alphaproteobacteria > Hyphomicrobiales > Phyllobacteriaceae > Mesorhizobium > Mesorhizobium sp. M5C.F.Ca.IN.020.32.2.1. Next base: position 11,251 of record NZ_RZSX01000045.1, read on the forward strand.
AGAATAGCCGTTGGCTTGGCGCGCGCCACCTAAAGCCGACCTTGGCCGCGTCTGGACTCCAATCGGCAACAAACGCGTTGAAGGCGAGTCACGGGCTAAAAAATGCGGAAGGCAGTCGTCTCTCTGGGGGTGCTGACAGTTCTAGCGGCGGGGGCGATTGGCGGGTTGCTGATTACGTCGACCGCAGTTCTCTACCACGACGAAAAGGATCCAATCGACGGGTTCATCTGCCATTATTTCACGGGCGTGGGGACATTCACGACGCCAAGCTATGCGGTGACTGGCTGCCCGCAGTTTATCAGAATTGGGTTTTAGGCGGCTCTAGTCCCTCGTTCGAATGATGCTATTGCATTAGCTCCCGCGCATTTTGCTGGACCGACGTCGACACGTCGGGTCTAAAAGGGGAATTCCATGGACACACTCATGACGACGGCCCGGCAGTTTTGCCAAGACGATTCAGGCGCTGCCATGGTCGAATATTCGATCCTTGTCGGCATCATTGCCGCAGCAGCGATACTTGCGATCCTAGCGATTGGTGGCTGGGTCACCGGGCGTTTTACCGGCCTGTGCGCCGCGTTGGAAGCCTCGCCGCTCGGCACCTGCAACGAGGGAACGGGCGTCGGAACCTGACACGCTAAAACCCAGCGCTCTTACTGCCTGAGAAGGGTCGGCGTTCGTCGCGCCGGCCCCTTTTTACGAATTTCTGTACGACACCGCCACCCAGGCCTATACTCTGTTAGGTGTTTGTTGCATTAACGCCAGTTGCATGGCCGCAACCATTGCGCATGCTGCCAGCCACTCGACTGGCCTTCGGCATCCAGTGTCACGCCAAAGAACGACACCGTTAGTAGACGGCTTAACCTCGCTGGCTGCCGCGATGACAGCCTCCGGCACTAGCGGCTAGAGTGCTTATGGTAGGATCGGGCGGGTTGAAGCGCCTATTCTGATTCTTTCGCCTCTTCTTTTTTCAGGATCGGCGTTTCGGCAGTTGTCGGCGTATTCGCGACGCTTGCGACTTTGGTCTGCTGATCTACGCTTGCAGCTTTGGTTTGCTGATCTACGGAAGCCGTCGTTTTAGTGTGGCCAACACATTCCGCTGCGGCGCCGGACACCGAAAGGCCCAGAGCGGCGACAACTAAGAGAGCGGTCCTCATCCTATGGCTCCTAGCTTCGTTGTTGAGGGTACAGGGAAGATTAACGGCATATCCCCCGCTCGAAAAGTCAACTTTTCGTGCCCGCCCCAACGAAAATAACTGCAATAGGCGGACACGACGTCCGCGCTTCGGCCTCGTCTGGGCGAATTCGGCATGGACCATAATACGATCCGCGCCTTGCAGCACGACTTTCTCGTTCCCAGATGTTACAAGGACTTAATACGCATCGCTTGAACTATCTTGAGAGCAATGCGCTTTGGCGAGACTGCGGATCAGGGGTTCTCGACCGTGTCCTCAACCGCGTTGGCTGTCGATTTGACGTCCCTGCCGACGCCACGGACGGTGTTGGCGCAGGCCGAAAGTGCCAGGGCGCAAGCGAGAATGGCGATCGGAGCAATGCGTAGCGGTTTCATGAATGGTATCTCCCTCAACAGATAGATTCGTGGGACAGCAACGAAAATCGGTTAGACTGGTTCCATGAGCATTGCGCGAAAGCTAAAACCAGATCAACGCGACAGGCTGCTTGTCATCGCCTGCGGGATGATTGCGCGCGAAGTTCTGGCCGTCAAGGAGCAGTTGGGGCTCGACCATCTCGACCTGACCTGCCTGCCGGCGGAATTCCATTTCTACCCGGACCGCATCGCGCCAGCCATGGACAAGGCAATCGAAAAGGCCAAGGCAGACGGCTACAGTAACATCTTCGTCGGCTACGCTGATTGCGGCACCGGCGGCCTGCTTGACCGTGTCTGCGAGAAGCATGGCGTCGAGCGCATGGCCGGGCCGCACTGCTTTGCCTTCTACCAGGGCATGGAGTCCTATGCTAAGGTCGCCGACGACGACATGATGTCGTTCTACATGACCGATTTCCTGTGCCGGCAGTTCGACGCCTTCTTCATGAAGCCGCTCGGCCTCGACAGGCATCCCGAGCTGATCAAGGACTATTTCGGCAATTACGAGAAGCTGGTCTATATCGCCCAGACCGACGACCCGGAACTCGACAAGGTCGCCGAGAAGGCCGCAAGAATGCTCGGCCTCGCCTATGAGCGCCGCTCGACCGGCTATGGCGACCTGACGACGGAGCTGGCCAGCGCGGCGGCACAAGCCTGACGGTTCGATCAGGCGGCCCCTTCGTCCGCTTCGAGCCCGGCAAGCACAGCGGCAAAGCTCGTCTTGCAGACGAAGCCCAGCCTGTCCCGCGCCCGCGAGGCGTCGTAGACGCGGTCGATCGAGGAAAACATCGTCCAGCCTTTTCGCGCATAGAGCGCCGGAAACTCCGGAAAATAGCGCGCGACGACGGACGGTGCGTCGGCGATCAATGCCTCGCAATCATCAGGCCGGAACGGCGTTGGCGCCGAGACGATGAAGATGTCGAAGCCCAGTCGTGGCGCCTTCTCCAGCGCCGCGACATGGGCCTCGGCGGCATCTTCCACGGTCAGCCGGCGGAACAACAGCTCATTGGCCTTGGTGTTGGCGTCCGACTGCTCGATCGCATGCGCCATGTCGTCTGCCTCAGGAAAGAACCGCGCAGTGCGCAGCACGATCACCGGCAGTCCGGACTGGGCGTGATAGAGGCGGCAAAGATGCCCGGCCGAAAGCTTGGTTACGCCGTAGATGTTGCGCGGCTCGGGCGACACGTCTTCCGTCAGCCAGGCGGCCTTGCGCGTACCGCCGGTCAAGCCTGCGCGTATGGCTTTCGAGATCATCAGCGAGGTCGTCGACGTGAAGACGAAGCGCTGAACGCCTGATACCACCGCCGCGTCGAGCAGGTTGAGCGTGCCGCGCACATTCGGCTCGATGAAATCCTCATTACGTTGGTGTTCGATGTCAGGCTTGTGCAGCGCGCCGCTGTGGATGATCGCCTCGATGCGGTTTTCCCTGATCGTCCGCATCACCAGATCACGGTCGGCGACCGAGCCGATCACCTGCGTTTGCGCCGACGGGGCGGGATCGAGACCGATGACGCCATGGCCAAGAGCCCGCAGGCGCGGCGCTAGCGCGCTGCCCAGCCACCCTGACGATCCCGTAAGCAAGATCCGCATCGGCGAAACCACGATTTTTAAGCTGATCGCTGTTAAGCACGGATGACATGTCACCGCGAACGGGTAAGTTGTATGCCAAACGAGAAAACAGGCTGTTCCAGCTTTCGACCAGGAAACGCACCGATGATCGCTCGCCTCCTGATTGCCGCAGGCGTTGTCTGCTTCGCCCCGCCCGCGCTCGCCGATGGCGAGGTGCAGAAGCTGATCACGCCCGCCGACAAGGTGCGGCTCGACAAATATGACGAGACGCGCAAGGCAGCCCTTGACGAAGCC
>NZ_RZSX01000460.1:0-5033 GCF_004023105.1 Mesorhizobium sp. M5C.F.Ca.IN.020.32.2.1
ACGAGATGGCGCCAGCGCATGGCGACAAGGTCGCCGTGCTCGTCAATTCGCTCGGCTCGACGACGCTGATGGAGCTTTACATCATGAACCGGCGCGTGAAGCGTCGGCTGGATGACATCGGCGTGTCAATTCACGCGACATGGGTCGGCAACTACTGCACCTCGCTCGAAATGGCCGGCGCCTCGGTGACGCTGATGCATCTCGACGCCGAATTGCAGACGATGCTCGACCATCCTTGCGACTGCGCCATGTTTCGCGCCGGCTGAAAGTAGCATCCATGACATCCATCGATACGGCCGATCTGAAAAGAATGTTTGATGAAATCGCAGTGGCGATCGAAGCCGACAAGGACAGGCTCTGCCAGCTCGACGGCGTCATCGGCGACGCCGACCATGGCATTGCCATGGGGCTCGGTTTCGGGGCGGTGCGCGATGCACTCGCTTCGCTCGAGCTCGCGGCGACCGAGCCGACAGCTCTCCTCAACACCGCGGCCAAATCGTTCCTCAACGCTGTCGGCGCCTCGTCGGGCCCGCTTTATGCGACCGCCTTCATGCGAGGTGCGGCCGCCGTCAAGGGCAAGGCGACGCTGGGGAGCGCCGACGTCATCGCCCTGTTCCAGGCGATGGCGCAAGGCATCCAGGATCGCGGCAAGGCCGAGATCGGCGAAAAGACAATGGTCGACGCCTGGCTGCCTGCGGCTGAGGCGGCTGCGGTCGCGCATGCCTCCGGCAAGACACTGTCCGAAAGCCTAGCAGCCGGCCTTGAAGCAGCCGAACGGGGCGCCGAGGCGACCAAGGACATGATTGCCGCGAAGGGTCGCTCATCGCGGCTTGGCGAACGATCGCTAGGGCACATGGACCCCGGCGCCGCGTCGGCCGTCACCGTCATTGGCGCGATGCGGAAAAGCTTGGGTTAGCCTAGCTTCGCCGCGTCGAGCCTGTCGATGGCCTGGACATTGCCAGCCGACGGTCCCTTTTCGTCGAACTCCGATGCGAGCCAGGCGTCGACGATCGACTTCGCCAGTTCCGGGCCGATGACGCGGGCGCCCATGGTGATGATCTGGGCATTGTTGGATTTCGCAGCGCGCTCGGCGGAGTAGGTGTCGTGGGTAAGTGCTGCGCGAATGCCGGGCACCTTGTTGGCCGAGATGGAAACGCCGATGCCGGTGCCGCAAAACAGGATGCCGCGATCGTTCTCGCCGTCGAGGATGGTCTGGGCGAGCTTCTGCGACAGGTCGGCATAGTAGCCCGCTTGGCTAAGGTCGCTGACGGTGAGACCGGGTTTGGTGGCGAGATGCGCGGCAATGACGTCGAGCAGCGGCTTGCCCGCGCTGTCGGCTCCAATGGCTATTTTCATTTTATTGTCCTTTCCTGTTCATCGATACTAGATCGCCGCCGAGGCGCGTTGGAGGATGTCGATATAGCCTTCCGCCTGCCAGGCGGAGCGGCCGATGAACAGCCCGTCGATATGCGGCTGGCCGATCAACTCGGCGGCATTTTGCGGATTGACGCTGCCGCCATAGAGCACTGGCGGCACGGCCGGCAGGAGTTCGCCGGCGATCTTCTTGATCAGCGCCTGCTGCCTATCAGCGTAGTCCGCACTTGCCGGAATGCCCTTGTCGCCGATCGCCCAGACCGGCTCATAGGCAAACAGGATCGTCGCCGCTTTCGCCTCGCCTTCGAGGACCTTTAGCGCGCCGTGCACCTGCAAGGCCAGCACCGCATCGGCCTCGCCGCTGTTGCGTTGCGCCAATGTCTCGCCGACGCAGATGAGCGGCACCAGCCCGTGCTTTACCGCCGCAGCTGCCTTCAGGCCGACAGCATTGTCGGTCTCGCCGAAATGCTCGCGCCGTTCGCTATGGCCGAGTTCGACGAGGTCGAGGCCGCAATCCGTCAGCATCACGGGCGAGATCTCCCCGGTCCAGGCTCCGGCGTCGGCCCAGTGCATGTTCTGTGCGCCGACCTTGACCCGCGTCGTCGCCAACGCCTTCTTGACCTCGCGGGCCGCCGTGAAGGGCGGGATGACGAAGGGCTGGATGCGGTCGTCGAAACCAGGGACGAACCCCGCCAGCGCCTTGACGAAGTCAGTCGCCTCTGCAAGCGTCTTGTTCATTTTCCAGCTTGTGCCGACCCAGTAAACCACGCATCCTCCTTCTAGAGCCTGTTCCATCCCGCGTAGCGGGATGGGGCTCTATCTTCTTCTTTGACCATGATCTTTTCCGAAAACCGGTTCCCACTTTTCGGGATCATGGTCTAGTCCTTCTCGACTAGTGTTAGCGAAACATCGGCGCCATCCAACGCCTGGCGCATCTGCGGTCCCAGTTCGCGACCGGTGAAGACGGCGTCGAACGCCTTGAGATCGGTCAGGAAATGCAGGGCCGTGCGGCCGAACTTGCCGTGATCGACCAGCAGATATTTACGCCTGGCGGCGGCCATCATCAGCCGCTTGGTGTGGACCACTTCCTGGTCCTGGTGGAAGGCGGAAGCGCCGTGGATGGCAGACGACGACAGGAAGGCCACATCGGCGCGCAACGATCTCAACGTGTCCTCGGCCAGCAGGCCGAAGAAACCGTGAAATTTCTTGCTGTACTGGCCACCGAGCGCAATCAGGGTGATCCCTCCAATGCCTGCCAGATCCTGTATGACGGCCAGATTGTTGGAGATCACAGTCAGCGGGCGGAGATCCGCAAGGTGGCGCGCGATGCCACCGGCCGTCGAGCCGTCGTCGATGATCACCGTCTGGCCCGGTTCAATCATCGCCACTGCGGCAGCCGCCAGGCGCTGCTTCTCCTCACCGGCCTGCTTCTGACGGTAGCGGAAATCGCTTTCGAACAGGCCGCTCGGCTGGATCGAGGCGCCGCCGCGCACCTTGCGCAGGAAACCGCTTTCCTCAAGCTCGTCGAGGTCGCGATGGACGGTCATCTTCGACACGCCAAAGCGCGAGGCGAGGTCATCGACACTGGCCGTGCCAGTGTCCATCAGAAAATCTATGATGCCTTGCCGGCGGCCGCCGCTCTTCATTGTCCAGCCTGTTTCCTGAATCCGGTCCGCTGTGAATCCGCCGTGGCGGAGCCAAAGCTATTATAACAGCGTAAAACGCAGAGGCATCAAATTTTTTGTGATGATGTGACATTTATTTGGGATATTACTCGCTTCTGATTGCTGTGCTGTAACAAGAATTGCTTCTCGGTGGCATGGCCAAAGGTTGCGGTTCTCTGGAAATCCGGCCAGAAGCATCAAAGGGCTGAACGACGATCGGACGGCTCGCAACCATAGGCTTGAAACCAAATACGGGAGACTATTGGGTGGCTCGCATCACATTGAGACAATTGCTCGACCATGCCGCCGAACACGGCTATGGCGTGCCTGCGTTCAACATGAACAATATGGAACAAGGCCTCGCCATCATGGAGGCCGCCGAGGAGACCAAATCGCCTGTTATTCTGCAGGCGAGCCGCGGCGCCCGCGCCTATGCCAACGACGTCGTGCTGGCCAAGCTGATCGACGCGCTGGTCGAGATCCATCCCGATATTCCAGTCTGCATGCATCTCGACCACGGCAACAACGAGGCTACCTGCGTGACCGCGATCCAGTATGGCTTCACCTCGGTGATGATGGACGGCTCGCTGAAAGAGGACGGCAAGACGCCGGCCGATTACGATTATAATTCGGGCATCACGGGCCGCGTCGTCGACATGGCGCATTGGGGCGGTGTTTCTGTCGAAGGCGAGATCGGCGTGCTCGGTTCGCTGGAGATGGGCGGCGGCGAACAGGAAGACGGCCATGGTGTCGAAGGCGCTGTCAGCCACGACCAGTTGCTGACCGATCCGGAACAGGCGGTGCAGTTCGTCAAGGACACACATGTCGACGCGCTGGCCGTCGCCATGGGCACCAGCCACGGCGCCTATAAATTCTCGCGCAAGCCGGACGGCGCTGTTCTGGCCATGAACGTGATCGAGGAAATCCATCGCCGCCTGCCCAACATGCACCTCGTCATGCACGGATCGTCCTCGGTGCCGGAAGAACTGCAGGAGATCATCAACAAATATGGCGGCCAGATGAAGCCGACATGGGGCGTGCCGGTCGAGGAGATCCAGCGCGGCATCAAGCACGGCGTGCGCAAGATCAACATCGACACCGACAACCGCATGGCGCTGACCGGCGCGATCCGCAAGGTGCTGACCGAGAACCCGAGCGAATTCGACCCGCGCAAGTATCTGACGCCGGCTATGGCCGCCATGAGGAAGCTGTGCAAGGAGCGCTTCGAGCAGTTCGGCACCGCCGGCAACGCTCCCAAGATCAAGCCGCTGCCGGTCTCGGAAATGGCCAAGCGCTACAAGTCGGGCAGTCTCGATCCGAAATTCGGCTGAGTTCGGCCGGCTTCATCTGACCGGGGCGGCCCGGTTAAACGGGCAGGAGCCGTACCCTGCCCGTCTCGCGGCAGGAGTGCCGCCCTGCCGGTCTCGATGAACGGCGCCCAGTAGTCGACCGACTCGCGGATCATGGCGACGACCTGGTGATCGACCGGCTCGCGCTCGCGAAACGACAGTTCGAGGCAGATCTCGTTGTCGACGCCGCCGCCGCGGCGAACCGTCTCCAGGAATTTTTCCGGCGTGATGCGGCCGTCCTGGTTGTAGGCGGCGATGAACGGCCAATGACCGCCCTTGTTCATCGACGACTGCTTGACGTGGATGATCGGCGATACGTTGGGGAAGGCTTCGGCCCAGGCATAGGGGTCGATGTCGGCCGGGTTGCTCGACGTCACGTCGCCATGGTCAATGTCGACCATCATCTTCATCGGGATGGCCATGCCGGCTGCCTCGATCTCGTTGTGCAGTACCCGGCAGCTGTCGATTGTATGGCCGAATTCGCGCCCGACCGACATCGGCTCCCAGAAAAGATAGGTTAAACCGGCCGCTTTGGCGTGCTCGGCGACCTCGCGCCAGCATTCCAGCGCGACGTCGAACAGCCGCGCGCGGCGCTCGGGATCGTCGAAATCCCTGTGCGTGAAGATAGCGAACTGGGTCCCCATAC
>NZ_RZSX01000461.1:0-5032 GCF_004023105.1 Mesorhizobium sp. M5C.F.Ca.IN.020.32.2.1
CAGTGACCCTCAATCCCTTTCCGCACAGTCAGAAGGAACCCGCAATGACCAGACCCAGCAAGTCCAGGCAGATCAAGCTTGGTGCTTTCCTGCCCGGTGGCGGACAGCATATCGCAGCCTGGCGCCACCCTGACGCGCCGGCCGACGGCGCGACGAATTTCGAGTTCCACAGGCAGCTCGCGCTTACCGCCGAGCGCGGCCTGTTCGATGCCTATTTCCTCGCCGACAATCTGACCGTCGGCCTCGGCGCCCGCGAAGGCGGCAATGCAAAGATCGCCGGGTTCGAGCCGGTGACGCTGTTTGCCGCATTGGCGCCGCTCACCACACATCTGGGCTTCATCGCCACCGCCTCCACCACCTATGAGGAGCCGTATACGCTCGCCCGCAAGTTCGCCTCGCTCGATCTTCTGTCGAATGGCCGGGCCGGCTGGAATGTCGTGACCTCGGCGGGCGACGAAACCGCGCGTAATTTCAATCGCGAGACGCAGCCTGCCCACGCCGAGCGCTATGCCCGCGCGCATGAGCATGTCGAGACGGTCAAGGCGCTGTGGGATAGCTGGGAAGATGATGCCTTCATCCGCGACAAGAAGTCGGGGCGCTTCTACGATAAGGACAAGCTTCACGACATCGACCATAAGGGCCCGCATTTCAGCGTCAAAGGTCCGCTCAATGTGCCGCGCCCGGTGCAGGGCCACCCGGTGGTGGTGCAGGCCGGGCAGTCGGAGGGCGGCCGCAAGCTCGCCGCCCAATCGGCTGAAGTCATCTTCACCGCCCATCAGAATCTAGCCTCGGCGCAAGAATTCTACCGCGACCTCAAGGCGCGCGTGAAGGCTGCCGGCCGCAATCCCGGACAGGTGCTGATCATGCCGGGCGTGGCACCCTTCGTCGGCCGCACCGAAGAGGAAGCCCGCGCCAAATACCAGCAGCTGAACGATCTGATCCTGCCCGAAGATGGCGTGGCCCTGCTCAACGGGTTGGCCGGCCAGACGCTCGACATCAGGGGTTATCCGCTCGACGGACCGCTGCCGCCGAGCAAGGAAACCGAAGGCATGAAGAGCCGCCAGGCGCTGATCCGCCAGATCGCCGACGAGCACAACTTCACCATCCGCCAGCTCTACCAGTGGGTGGCGACGGCCCGCGGCCACTACACTGTCATCGGCAGCGCGGTGCAGGTCGCCGATCAGCTGGAGGAATGGTTCGGCAACGAGGCCGCCGACGGCTTCAACATCCTGCCGCCCTGGTTGCCCGGCGCGCTCGACGACTTCGTCGACCTGGTGATCCCCGAGCTGCAGCGCCGCGGCCTGTTCCGCACCGCCTACGAAGGCAGGACGCTGCGCGAGAATCTCGGCCTCAGGCGGCCGGAAAACCCCTGGACCGCCGCCCGCTCGAAGGTGCTGGCCGCCGAATAGATTCTCTTAGAGCAAAGGGCAAGACGATGAGTTTGCAACACATCGAGCGGCCGGTCACGATCGCCGCACATGACGGCAGAACTAGCCTCGGCGCCGATCTTCCGCGCCTGGCCAACCGGGCTGTCGTCCGCTTCCTGTCCCGTTACGGCATCCTGATCGCCTTCCTCGCGATCTGGCAGGTCTCGAGCAGCGCGGGATGGGTCAACGCCGCGGTGCTGCCGCCGATCGACACGATCGTCTCCGCATTGTGGAATGGTCTGGTCGGCGGCACCTTGCTTGGCGACATCGCCATCAGCCTGCAGCGCGCCGGCCTCGCCTTCGCAGCGGCGGTGGCGGTTGCCATCCCGCTCGGTCTGTTCATGGGCCAGGTGCGCGCCGTCGAAACCGCGCTTGATCCGATCCTGCAGGTTTTTCGACAGACTTCTGCGCTGGCCCTCTACCCGGTGTTCATCCTGCTGCTCGGGCTGGGGGAGGCCTCAAAGGTCTTCGTCATCTTCTGGGCGACGCTGTTTCCGCTGCTGCTCAACACCATCAGCGGCGTCAAGCAAGTCGATCCGAAACTGCTCGAAATGGCCCGGGTCTATGGCGCCACGCGGCTCACCGCGTTTCGCCGGGTCGTGCTTCCGGGGGCCGTCCCGTCGATCTTCGTGGGCTTAAGGCTGAGTGCGACCACGGCGCTCTTGCTGCTGATCGCCTCCGAAATGATCGGCGCCAACAGGGGCATCGGCTTCCAGGTGATGAACGCGCAGTACAACTTCCAGATCCCGCTGATGTTTGCGGCGATCGTCATCCTCGCCGGCCTCGGCCTGATCGCCAACCAGGCGCTGGTTAGCCTTCAGCGGCGGCTCTGCCGCTGGAGCAATCCCATCGACTGACCAGCCTTTCACCATCCTCTCCAACAGGCACCATCCTCCAACAGGAAAGACCGGACCATGCCAATCACTCGCCGTTCCCTGCTTGCGGGCGCTCCTTTTGCCGCCGGCGTCATCGCCACCGGCCTGCCTCGCTTTGCCGCTGCGCAAGCTGCGCCGGTCACGTTTCGCTACCTCGCCAGCCGCGGCAGCATCTCGCCGCATGAGCTGGCGGACGAGCTCGGCTATTTCAACGACCTCGGCGTCAAGCTGGAGAATGTCGGCTACTCGGGCGGCGGCCCGGAATCGCTGTTCGCGCTCGCCTCCGGCAGCGTCGATCTCGGCTCGGCCGCAACCGCTGCGGTGATCAATTCGATCTCCGGAGGCAACGACTTCGTCGCCGCCTATCCAAGCAACGGCATCAACAGGCAAGTGCACAGCGTCTTCTACGTGCTGGAAGACAGTCCGATCAAATCGATTGCCGACGTCGCCGGCAAGACCATTGCGGTCAATACGCTTGGTGCCCATCTCGACTACACCGTGCGCGAGGCGCTGCACGGGGTCGGCCTGCCGCCGGATGCGGCCAAGCTCGTCGTGGTGCCCGGGCCGCAGCTTGAACAGACCCTGCGGTCGCGCCAAGTCGATATCGCGGCACTGGGCTATTGGCAGGCGACGTTTGCCGGCGCGCTGGTGGACAAGGGCGGCGTGCGGGGTGTGTTCAACGACACCGACGTGCTGGGCGAACTGGCCGGCGGCTTCACCGTCCTGCGGCGCGACTTCATCACGGCGCATCCGGATGGCGCCCGCAATTTCGTCGAACAGTCGGCCCGCGCCGCCGACTGGTCGCGCCAGAACCCGGACGAGGCGCGCAAGGTGCTCGCGGACATCCTCGACAAGCGCGGCGAAAATGGCGAGCTGGCACGCTACTGGACCGGCTTCGGCCTGCGTGAAGGGGCCAAGGCTGACGACCGCGACATCGAGTTCTGGGTCAGCGTGCTCGAGCGCGACGGCCGCCTGCCCAAGGGCAGGCTGAAAGCCGCTGATATCCTTTACCGGCGCGGCGAAACGAAAACCAACTGACCGGGAGACGGGCGCCATGGCCACCACAAGCGGCGGCGAGGTCACGATCCGCGACCTGTCCAAATCCTTCAGCCTCGGCGGGCGTCCGCTTGCCGTGCTGAGGGCTCTCAACCTCGATATCCGCTCCGGCGAATGTCTCGTCATTGTCGGCGCCAGCGGATCGGGCAAGACCACGCTGCTGCGCATTCTTGCCGGGCTGGAGGCCTCCGACAGCGGCGGTGTCGCGATCGACGGCAAGCCGGTCCATGGCGTCGGCGCTGAACGCGCGGTGATTTTCCAGGAACCGCGCCTGCTGCCCTGGCTGACGGTACTCGGCAACGTCGCCTTTGGCCTCGAAGTGCGGGGCGTGCCCAAGGCGGAGGCCGAGGACAAGGCCCGCTTCTATACCGAGCTCGTTGGTCTGGCCGAATTCAGCGATGCCTATCCCAGGCAGCTTTCGGGCGGCATGGCGCAGCGCGTCGGCATCGCCCGGGCCTTGACCGTGCAGCCTGAAATCCTGCTGCTCGATGAGCCGCTGGGCGCGCTCGACGCCATGACCAAGATCGGCATGCAAGAGGAACTGGCGCGCATCTGGAGCGAGGAGAACGTCACCATGGTCATGGTCACCCACGATCTGGAAGAAGCGATCTATCTAGCGGACAGGGTGCTGATCCTGCCCAGGGAGAAGGGCGGCACAGCGCGGCTGGTCGAGGTTGAACTGCCGCGCCCCCGCGATCGCAGCGAAGGCCGGTTCGTGCGCTATCGCGAAGAACTGCTGCGCGAGTTTGGCTTGCACTGAGACGCGGTGACAGCGCGTCTTGCGCTGCCTTATTTCGCCGCCCCCGACGAAAACAGCGCGCGCTCGACGGGCGGCTCCAGCGTTTGCGCAAAGGGCGTCGCCAAGTGGTGGCGATCGCGGTAGGCCAGCTTGCCGTCGATGAAGACATGGCAGGTCTTGGCGTCGCAGAACCGGTCGGTCATGTCGATATAGGTCGCGTTGGGGACGGTGCGCACGATGTCGCGCTCCACCGCGGCCACGGCGTCGTTGGCGGCGTCGGTTCGCGGCGCATCACATACCGACGGCGTCTGTCCCCGCCACAGCGCGCGGGCCACGCACGTGTCGGCGAACATGCCGTTGAACGGGACATCGCGGATGAAGGCGACTTTCAGCCCGGCCTGGCTGAACGCTTCCAGCGTTGCACGCAGGCCGGCCTGCCAGTCCCGGTCCTGGCTTTCGGATACCTTCACGTCGGGCGACAATTTGCGCGAGCTGGTCAGCGAGATCTCCGACATCACCACCAGGCTCGGGCGCAGGGCGATGATCTCCTTGATCGATTGCTCGCGCCATCGATCGCACTCGGTGTAGTCGCGCTTCAGCTTCGAGCTCCAGACCGTCAGCCGCGACGCCCGGCAGGCGGATTTGAGCCAGGTGACGACCTTGTAGTTGTTCTTCTTCGCCGCCTCGATCAGCGGCGTCGACCAGTGGTCGGCATGCGAATCGCCGAACAGCGCGATCGAGTGCTCGGCATTCTTGGCGCCGAACACACAGGGCTTCGGCGTGACGGTTTCGTAGTCGAGAACGCAGCCGTCCTTGGCGCGCGCGGTGGAGGGCTGTGCGGCAGTTTCGGCAATGATGCGTTGTGAGGGGTCGAGATCGTGCACGGCAAGGCGCGCATTGGCGTAAGTTACCACCACGCCGGCGCCGGTCAGCAT
>NZ_RZSX01000462.1:0-5029 GCF_004023105.1 Mesorhizobium sp. M5C.F.Ca.IN.020.32.2.1
CATCCATGTCGTACTCGACCATGTGAAGGCGATTGCCAAGAACGGTTTTGCCAAGCGGATCAAGATATTGGAGGATTATGATCCATCATTGCCTCCGGTTTTCGCCAACCGCGACCAGCTCATCCAAGTGTTCCTCAACCTGGTCAAGAATGCGGCCGAGGCCATTGGCGGCGATCCGCAAGGCGAGATCACTCTGTCGACCGCATTCCGGCCGGGCATCCGTGTTTCCGTTCCCGGAACGCAGGGCCGCGTGTCGCTGCCGCTGGAATTCTGCGTGCGCGACAACGGTTCTGGCGTTTCCGAAGATATCCTGCCGATCCTGTTCGATCCCTTCATCACCACCAAGCCGAACGGGTCGGGGCTTGGTCTGGCGCTGGTCGCGAAAATCGTCGGCGAGCATGGCGGCATCATCGAATGCGATTCGACGCCGCGCGCAACCACCTTCCGCATCCTAATGCCAGCCTGGAAAGAAACGCCGTTCGGCACAGACGATGATGGCGAAGGAGACCGCAAATGATGGTTCGCGGCAATATTCTCGTCGCCGACGACGATGCGGCGATCCGCACGGTCCTCAATCAGGCGCTTTCGCGCGTCGGCCACGAGGTGCGCGTGACGTCCAACGCCTCGACGCTATGGCGCTGGGTGGCGGCCGGCGAGGGCGATCTCGTCATCACCGACGTGGTCATGCCGGACGAGAACGCTTTCGACATGCTGCCGCGCATCAAGAAGGCGCGACCGGAACTGCCCGTCATCGTCATGAGCGCCCAGAACACGTTCATGACCGCGATTCGTGCCTCCGAAACCGGCGCCTACGAATATCTGCCGAAACCGTTCGACCTGACCGAGCTTCTCAATATCGTCAACCGGGCGCTTTCCGAGCCCCGACGACCGAAGATCGATGCACGGGCCGACGAGCCGCCGGAAACGATGCCGCTGGTCGGCCGCTCGGCGGCCATGCAGGACATCTACCGCATGCTGGCGCGTATGATGCAGACCGACCTAACGGTGATGATTTCAGGCGAATCAGGCACCGGCAAGGAACTGGTGGCGCGCGCGCTGCACGAATATGGCCGCCGGCGCGGCGGCCCCTTCGTCGCGATCAACATGGCGGCGATCCCGCGCGACCTGATCGAATCGGAACTGTTCGGGCATGAGAAAGGCGCCTTCACCGGTGCGCAGAACCGCTCCACCGGCCGTTTCGAGCAGGCCGAAGGCGGCACGCTCTTCCTCGATGAGATCGGCGACATGCCGATGGAAGCGCAGACGCGCCTGCTGCGTGTCCTGCAGCAGGGCGAGTACACCACTGTCGGCGGACGTACGCCGATCAAAACCGACGTCCGCATCGTCGCCGCCACCAACAAGGATCTGCGCACGCTGATCAATCAGGGGCTTTTCCGCGAGGATCTGTTCTATCGCCTGAATGTCGTGCCGCTAAGGCTGCCGGCGCTGCGCGAGCGGTCTGAGGACGTTCCGGATCTCGTCCGGCACTTCTTCAAGCTCGGCGTCAGCGAAGGGCTGCAGACAAAGCGCATTTCCACCGGCGGCATCGAGCTGATGAAACGCTATCCGTGGCCAGGCAACGTGCGCGAGCTCGAAAATCTTGTCCGCAGGCTTGCCGCGCTCTATTCGCAGGATGAGATTTCCGCCGAAATCATCGAGGCGGAACTGAAGACCGGCGAGAGGCCGGTCGTTCCCGGTGGCGGCAACCTCATTCCCGACGATCTCTCCATCGGCCAGGCGGTAGAACATTTCCTGCAGCGCTATTTTGCTTCCTTCGCAGGCGATTTGCCGCCCGCCGGCCTCTATCAGCGCATTCTCTCCGAGGTCGAATATCCGCTGGTGCTGGCCTCGATGACGGCAACCCGCGGCAACCAGATCAAGGCTGCGGAACTCCTGGGGCTCAACCGCAACACGCTGCGCAAGAAAATTCGCGAACTCGGCGTCAACGTCTACAAATCGACCAGGCAGGTTTAGAGCGACGTGCGTCCGTTCGGACGTACAAAGTTCTCTCTACACTTTGAGCTTTGCGCATCGTGCTTTCCGAAAAATCGATTCCGTTTTCGGGCCGGTGCGACAGAGCGAAGCTTTTCGGGGGATCGATCGCCGAAACATTTCCGTCCAGGTCACACTTGTTGCATAATCGCCACAATGCGTTGCATCATCCGACGCAATCACTGGCTCTAGACGGCGACATGGCTCCACAGGCAGCGACACCGAGCGAAGCGCTTTTCAGCGAACCTGGCACACGGGACGGGCGCCGGCTGCTTGCGCTGCCCGGCGTGGTGGCAATTGCCGGTGCGCTGGTTACGGCGGCGATCTCCTTCGCCATCCTCGTCGGCGCCACGCCGATCACGCCGGACGAGAGGACAACGCTGGCGCTTATCGCCCTCAATGCGGCGTTCATTCTGTTTCTGATCGCACTGGTCGGCCGCGAAGTGCATCGTATCGTGATGGCGCGCCGGCGCGGCAAGGCGGCGTCGCGGCTGCATGTGCGGATCGTGGCGATGTTCGCGCTGGTCGCCGCGATTCCCGCCATCATGGTGGCCATTATCGCCTCGATCACACTCGATATCGGCCTTGATCGCTGGTTCGAGATCCGTACCAAGACGATCGTCAATTCGTCGCTGTCGATCGCCGATGCCTATGTGCAGGAGAACGCGCGCAATCTCCAGGGAACAACCCTGTCGATGGCTTACGATCTCGACGCCTCCCGTACGCTCTACGGCCTCGATCGAACCGGCTTCCTCGATCTCATGAACAAGGAAGCCGTCGGACGCTCGCTGGCCCATGCCGCACTGGTCAGGCCCGACGGTTCGTTCGTCATGAGCGCAAAGACCGACGCCGATTTTGCCATGCCGGAGCCGCCGGAAGGCGCCATGAGCAGTGCCGCCGACGGCAGGCCGGTGCTGATCGAGCCGAAGACGCGCAACATCATGGGCGCAATCGTCAAACTGCGCGAGATCGAAGGGCTCTATCTCTACACCATCCGGCTCGTCGATCCCGAGGTGATCAAGGCGCGGCAGATTGTCAGATCCAACACCGACGAATATCGCGGTCTGGAAGACAATCGCCGCACTTCGCAGGTGGCGTTCGCACTTCCCTACCTGTCGCTGACGCTGATCATCATTCTGTCAGCCATCTGGACCGGAATCGCCGTGGCAGACCGCCTGGTGCGGCCGATCCGCCAGCTCATCGGCGCGGCCGACGAGGTCGCGACCGGCAATCTCGACGTTGCCGTGCCGGTTCGGCCCTCCGACGGCGACGTCGCCTCGCTCGGCGACACCTTCAACAAGATGCTGCTGGAACTGAAATCGCAGCGTAACGAGATACTGTCCGCCAAGGATTTGATCGACGAGCGGCGGCGTTTTTCTGAAGCCGTGCTTGCCGGTGTCACAGCCGGCGTCATCGGCGTCGATCCATATGGCATCGTCACCATCGTCAACCGGTCGGCTGAAACGATGCTGGCCATATCTGCTACCGCCGCACTCGGGCAAAACCTCTCCGCCGTGCTGCCGCATGTCGGCCGCGTATTCGAGATCGGCCGTAAGTCGGGGAAGCCTGTCCACCGCGAGCAGGTGACCTTCTATCGCGCGGGGACGGAGCGGACCTTCAACGTGCAGATCACGGTCGAGGCCGGCGACGACGGTTCGGAGGAGAAGTCCTATGTCGTAACCGTCGATGACATCACCGATCTGGTCCAGGCGCAGCGTTCCTCGGCCTGGGCGGATGTGGCGCGGCGCATCGCCCACGAGATCAAGAACCCGCTGACACCGATCCAGCTTTCCGCCGAGCGTATCAAGCGCCGCTACGGCAAGGTCATCACCGAAGACCGCGAGGTTTTCGATCAGTGCACCGATACGATCATCAGGCAAGTAGAGGACATCGGCCGGATGGTCGACGAGTTCTCCGCTTTCGCACGCATGCCCAAGCCCGAAATGAAGGCCCTCGATTTGCGCGAATCGTTGCGTGAAGCCTCGTTCCTCGTCGAAGTGAGCCGATCCGATATCACCTTCGAGCGCGTGTTCGGCAACGAACCGCTCAAAGGCACTTTCGACAGCCGCCTGATGGCGCAGGCTTTTGGCAATGTTATCAAGAACGCGGCCGAGGCAATTGACGGACTTGATCAAAAGGACCGCTCGCACGGCATAATCCGGATTCAAGCCGGGCGCCAGAATGGTGCGATTCGCATCGATGTCATCGACAACGGCAAGGGCTTGCCGCGCGAGAATCGCCAGCGATTGCTCGAGCCTTACATGACGACACGCGAGAAAGGCACGGGGCTCGGCCTCGCTATCGTCAAGAAGATAGTGGAGGACCATGGCGGCCGGCTCGAACTGCATGACGCGCCGGCGGATTTCCACGACGGGCGAGGCGCGATGATCAGCATCATTCTGCCGCTCGCCGCCACCGTGCCGTCGCGCGGCGAAGGCAAGACGGAAAACGAAAGAGAAACTGAAAAGGTCGGTAATGGCGTCTGACATTCTCATCGTCGATGACGAGGAAGACATCCGTGAACTCGTCGCCGGTATCCTAAGCGACGAAGGTCACGAAACCCGCACGGCATTCGATGCCGACAGCGCCCTGGCGGCGGTAGCCGACCGGGCGCCGAGGCTGATTTTCCTTGATATCTGGCTGCAAGGCTCACGTCTGGACGGACTGGCGTTGCTGGACGAGATCAAGACGATGCATCCGAGCTTGCCTGTGGTGATGATCTCGGGCCACGGCAACATCGAGACGGCGGTCTCGGCCATCCGCCGCGGCGCCTATGACTTTATCGAGAAACCGTTCAAGGCCGACAGGCTGATTCTCATCGCCGAACGTGCGATTGAAACCTCGAAACTCAGACGCGAGGTTTCTGATCTCAAGCTGCGCAGCGGCGAAACCTTCGACCTGATCGGCATGTCGTCGGCGATGAGCCAGTTGCGCCAGACCATCGAGCGCGTTGCGCCGACCAACAGCCGCGTCATGATCATCGGCCCGTCCGGGTCGGGCAAGGAACTCGCGGCTCGCGCCATCCACACGCTGTCGG
>NZ_RZSX01000463.1:0-5017 GCF_004023105.1 Mesorhizobium sp. M5C.F.Ca.IN.020.32.2.1
GGTGGAATACATGTAGGCGGTGGGCGAGGCAAACTCGGCGGCGCAGGTGTCGATGCGCTTGTAAACCGGATGAACGTCGAGCTTTTCGCGAATCTTCTGAATCTCTTCCACGTCTTTCCTGACCAGGGACGCGAGGCGGGCGTCGGAAAAACCCATCGCCTTCAGCATGCGCAGATTGGCGGCGTCCTGCGGGATGCCATGCTCGCGGATGCGATCTTCCATGGCCAGGATGCCGGCGATCTGCTCGAGGAACCAAGGATCGATCTTGCACATGGCGTGCACATCTTCGAGCGAGGTGCCCATGCGGATCGCCTGCGCCACCATGCGCAGCCGGTCGGGCGTCGGCGTGCCCAATGCGGCGCGGATGGCGTTGCGGTCGTCGGCGTGGTTGGCTGGCGTGCTCCCGTGGCCGATGCCGGGGATCTCGATCTCGTCCAGACCCGTCAGGCCGGTTTCCAGTCCACGCAGCGCCTTCTGCAGCGATTCCTGAAAAGTGCGGCCGATGGCCATGACCTCGCCGACCGACTTCATCGCCGTAGTCAGCACCGGCTCGGCGCCGGGGAATTTCTCGAAGGCGAAGCGCGGGATTTTGGTGACGACGTAATCGATCGACGGTTCGAACGAGGCCGGCGTGGCGCCGCCGGTGATGTCGTTCTCCAACTCGTCCAGCGTGTAGCCGACGGCGAGTTTCGCGGCGATCTTGGCGATGGGAAAACCGGTCGCCTTGGAGGCCAAGGCAGAGCTGCGCGAGACGCGCGGGTTCATCTCGATCACCACAAGTCTTCCATCTGCAGGATTCACGGCGAACTGCACGTTGGAGCCGCCGGTCTCGACGCCGATCTCGCGCAGCACCGCGATCGAGGCATTGCGCATCATTTGATATTCTTTGTCGGTCAGCGTCAGCGCAGGGGCGACCGTGATCGAGTCGCCGGTGTGCACGCCCATCGGGTCGATGTTCTCGATCGAGCAGACGATGATGCAATTGTCGGCCTTATCGCGGACGACCTCCATCTCGTACTCCTTCCAGCCGAGCACGCTTTCCTCGATCAGCACTTCGGTGGTCGGCGAGGCGTCGAGGCCCGACTGGACGATCTCGTAGAATTCGGCGCGGTTGTAGGCAATGCCGCCGCCAGTGCCGCCCATGGTGAAGGACGGGCGAATGATGGCGGGCAGGCCGACATGGTCGAGCGCCTGTGCGGCGATCGCCATGGCGTGGCTGATGTAGCGCTGCTTGCGGTCGCCCTCGCCGAGGTTCCAGCGGGTTTCCAGCGCGTCGAGCGCGGCGTCGAGGTTCTCGGGCTTCTCAGCCTTGAGCGCGGCGCGCTCGGCCTCGTGCGTTTTGCGGTCGGCGTTCTTGACGTCGGTGGCGTTGGCCAGCATCGACTTCGGCGTCTCCAGGCCGATCTTGTTCATCGCCTCGCGAAACAGCGCCCGGTCCTCGGCCTTGTCGATGGCATGCGCATCGGCGCCGATCATCTCGACATTGTAGCGTTCGAGCACACCCATGCGGCGCAGCGACAGAGCGGTGTTGAGCGCGGTCTGGCCGCCCATGGTCGGCAGCAGCGCGTCCGGCCGCTCCTTGGCGATGATCTTGGCTACCACCTCCGGCGTGATCGGCTCGATGTAGGTGGCGTCGGCCAGCTCCGGGTCGGTCATGATGGTGGCCGGATTGGAATTGACCAGGATGACGCGAAAACCCTCTTCCTTCAGCGCCTTGCAGGCCTGGGTGCCCGAATAGTCGAACTCACAGGCCTGACCGATGACGATGGGGCCGGCCCCGATGATCAGGATCGACTTGATGTCGGTGCGTCTTGGCATATCGAGGGTCCGTTCGGCAGGCGGCTTGCACGAAAAACCGGACGGGGAGGACCCGGCCGGTTGTGCTCGCGATTCTGGTATCAGGCTAGGAGGGCCTTATAGGGAAGAGTTTTGCCTGATGTAACCCCCTAAAATGCGAGTAGGGCAGTAGGGCAGTAGGGCAGTAGGGCAGTAGGGCAGTAGGGCAGTAGGTTCGAGCGCCCTTTAAACATATTGCCCTCCTGCCCTACTGCCTTATTCCCCTTAGCCACTCATCCCCCAGCGCCAACTCATCCTTGATCTCGAAGCGTTCGGAAACGCCGACGCGGATGATGTTCAGGTCGCCCTCGCGCGTGTAGCGGAATTCAGCTGATGCATTCGAACCGGCGGGCCGACCGGCCTGGAAACTGATGACGCGGGTACCGCCATCGGGCCAGGTCACGGTCACCTCGGCTTTGTCGCCCGTATGCACAACGCCCGCCTTGCAGCTGGTCATCGGCTGGCCGACATAGCGCGCGCAAGGAATCTCGTTGCGGGCACCCAGGGCCGGCGCGGACCTCCCCGGCGGCTGCAGCCGCGCAACGGCCTGTGCGTTGGCCGGAGGCGCTGTATTGGCGGCGCGATGCCGGATGGGCTCCTCCGCTGCTGCGGGCGACTGCGTCTCGCCGGTCGAAGGATTTCCGCTGGCCGCGAGCGCCAGGCGGTAAGCGTCTTCGATGGCCGCCCTGCCGATTGCGTCGGCGGCTGTCATCGTGGTTCCGGGCGCGCCCAGGCGCGCTGTCAGGTCGGGAAGCGGCTGATCTGCGGATACCAGGTTCGAAGCCTCGGCTGCAGGAGCTGCGCCTTCGCCGGTCGTTTCGGCATCCGCATCCGAAACGGCCGCCGGATTGTCGGGGTTCAGGTAGCGGGCGGGAGCCCATCCCGTCAGTTGCGGATTGTCAGTTTCTGCGACCTTGCACCAGCGGTAGCCATTGACGTCGTTGCAGCCGAGATTGTTGACGCTCGTACCGTTAGGCAGCCGAGCCTTGATCTTGCCCATCGCCGATGCCGTGGCGCGGACGTTCAGGAGATCGCCTGGAGCGAGGTCGGTCACGATGGAAACGATCGGCGCCTCCTCGGCTTTGGCCGGCAGCAGCGCCGTCAGCAGGAGAAGGGCGGCAGTGAGCGCGTACAGCGTCGTTCGGAGCGTAACTGTGCGCCTCATCATTTTGGCCGTGGGCGATAGAAGCATTCCCGGAGGTGCGGCCTGGCACGGAAACGCCACCGCATTCCAGGCCGATTTTATAAACGACGACATGGCGCTATGTAAGTCGGAAAATGCGGCTGGGGAATGGTGTCCGGTCCGCGGCATTTGCAAGCTCAGCCGGGCATGAGCAAGCTGCTTGGCGGCATGAGCTCGTAACCTCGCTCAGCCTGAGGCATGAACGCGTTCCGCGTTCAGCCTGGGAACTCGTACCTCGTTCAACCCGACATAAACCCGGTTCGCAGCGCGTGGGCCCATTCCGGCTGTCCCGCCTGTTCGGCCTGCCGCGCTGCCGCCTCATGGTCATAGTCGACGGCGATGGCCGCAAAACGGTCGGGGCGGCCCGGCTCACCCAGTTCGACAATGCCGTAGCGTGCATGCGGAGAGCCTTGCTCCGAGACATGCGCCGGTGGCGTGTCGTCGCCATAAGCGGGGCAGCCGATGCTGCCCGGATTGAAGACGACAGGGCCGTCGGGGATACGGATCAGTTCGCTGCGGTGGCTATGGGCGCACAGCACGATGCGGCAAGCGGGATCGAGCGCGGCCAGCCGTCGCTTGATGGCGGCCAACGGTGCGCGCACCAGCCGGCCGCCGGCTATCGTATCGGTCAGATATTTTTCGTCGTGGTCGGGCCGGGCATGGAAGGCAACCACGCCCGGCGCGATCTCCAGCGTGAGGGGCAAGGCCAACAGCGCCTCGCGCTGGGCCGACGTCAGCCGTTCCTGCGCATAGCGGTCGGACGGCCACATGGCTTCATCGGCGGTGTCGCGGGCGACGCGGCGGTCGTGATTGCCGCGCACCGTCGGCAGGGCGAGCGCTTCAAGCCGCGCAAAAGTCTCGCGCGGCCAGAGCGGGCCGGAGACGCAATCGCCGAGATTGACGACGAGGTCGGCGCCGCCGCGCTGCCGCAGATCGTCGAGCACGGCGTCCAGGGCGAGGACGTTGCCGTGGATATCGGCGAGGACGGCAATGCGCATGGGAAGCTCCCTTGGTTCGAAGCACGGCATAGCAGGAGGACTTCCAGGCACCAACCAATCCTGGCGAGTTGTGCTCGGTACTGGCGGGTGCCGGGAGACGGCTATGCTTGGATTTTGATCTCGTTGGCGCCTACCGCGGGCAGCGCCGTATCGTTGACGGCAGCGGCAATGACGCTGTCGAGCAGGCCCGGAAAGCGAGCATCGAGGTCGTCGCGGCGCAGCGTGATCAGCCGGCTGGTGCCGACCACCTCGGTGCGTGTGACGCCGGCCTCGCGCAATTTGGCAAGGTGATAACTGAGATTGGTTTTCGAGCAGAGGTCGAGGAACTGGCTGCAGTTCAGCGGCACGCCTTCCTTGCTGGCGAGATAGCGCACGATGGCCAGCCGGGTGGGATCGCCGAGCACGGCAAGCACGTTCGACAGGCTGATCTGGTCGGCGGTGGGATGGGGCAGGGTCATGCCCAGGAACTAAGCGCAATCAGGGTCGATTTCAACGCATCTCCTCCTTGATGGATGCACGCAGTTTCCACCTCCCGCCACCTTGTCCTGACATAGAGCTGTCAGGAGGGTTCCGCTATTCTCCGGTGGCTTCATTGACACCATGCCCCATGATGTACAATTGTTCAATAACTTTTGAACTAAGGATTTGTTGCCATGGACAAGCGCCTCATCTGGCTTGCGCTCGGATCATTCACGATCGCGACCGAAGGCTTCGTCATTTCAAGCCTGTTGCCCGACATTGCGGCCGACGCCGCCATCTCCGTTCCACTCGCCGGCACGCTGATCACCGCCTTCGCGCTCGCCTATGCGCTCGGCACGCCGATCCTGGCGACGCTCACCGGCGAATGGGACCGTCGGCGCGTCATCTTGTGGACGCTGGTGTTTTTCGTGCTGGGCAATCTGGCGGCGGCGCTGAGTTCCTCGTTCGAATTGCTGCTGATAGCGCGCATCGTCATGGCGCTGTCGTCCGGCCTGTTCGCGGCGACGGCGCAGGGGACGGC
>NZ_RZSX01000464.1:0-5016 GCF_004023105.1 Mesorhizobium sp. M5C.F.Ca.IN.020.32.2.1
TCCTTGAAATCGGTCAGGCCGTTGTTGCCGCCGAAACCCATGTCGTTGCGGAAAAACGCAAGCAGCAGCGCATAGGTCATCGCCTGGGTGATGATCGACAGATAGACGCCGGTGACGCGGCTGCGGAAGGCGAACCAGCCGAAGACGAAGGCGAGCAGGCCGGGCACCGCAAGCACCATGATCGCCGCAAACCAGAAATGGTCGAAACCGTACCAGAACCACGGCAGCTCCTTGTAGTTCAGGAACACCATGAAGTCCGGCAGCAGCGGATTGCCGTAGACGCCGCGCGAACCGATCTGGCGCATCAGATACATGCCCATCGCATAGCCGCCGAGCGCGAAAAAGGCGCCGTGGCCGAGCGAAAGGATGCCGCAATAGCCCCAGACGAGATCGAGCGCCAAGGCGAGCAGCGCGTAGCAGAGGTATTTCCCGGTGAGCGCGACGACATAGGACGGCACGTAGAACGCACTTGTCGGCGAGACCGCAAGATTGAGCAGCGGCACGATGAAGGCGATCGCCAAAAGGATGAAGATCGTGATGGCGATGCGGCGGTCGGCGCCGGCGGCGAAGAAGCGTCCCGTGATCATGCTTCCACCGACCTGCCCTTAAGTGCGAAAAGGCCGCGCGGGCGTTTCTGGATGAACAGGATGATGAGGACCAGCACGACTATCTTGCCGAGGACTGCCCCGGCATAGGGTTCGAGAAACTTGTTGACGATGCCGAGCGAGGAGGCGCCGACCAGCGTGCCCCATAGATTGCCGACGCCGCCGAAGACGACGACCATGAAGCTGTCGATGATGTAGCCGCGGCCGAGATTGGGCGAGACATTGTCGATCTGGCTGAGCGCGACACCGGCGATGCCGGCAATTCCGGACCCCAATGCAAAGGTCAGCGCGTCGACCCATGGCGTCCTGATTCCCATAGACGCGGCCATGCGGCGATTGGCGGTGACGGCGCGCATCTGCAGGCCCCAGGGCGTGCGCTTCATCACATAAAGCAGCACCGCGAACACACCGAGCGCGAATACCAGTATCCAGAGCCGGTTCCAGGTAACCGCAAGCTGGCCGATATCAAACGAACCGGACATCCATGACGGGTTCCCGACTTCCTGGTTGGTCGGCCCGAAGATGGTGCGCACGGCCTGCTGCAGAATCAGCGAGACCCCCCATGTCGCCAGCAGCGTCTCCAGCGGCCGGCCGTAGAGGAAACGGATGACGCCCCGCTCGATGACAAGGCCGACGAGCGCCGCGACCAAGAAGGCGAGCGGCAGCGCGATGACCAGCGACCAGTCGAACAGGCCAGGAAAGGAATTGCGGATCACCTCCTGCACGACAAAGGTCGTGTAGGCGCCGAGCATGACCATTTCGCCATGCGCCATGTTGATCACACCCATCACGCCGAAGGTGATGGCGAGACCGATCGCCGCCAGCAGCAGCACCGATCCGAGCGAAATGCCGTACCAGATGTTCTGGCCCGCATCCCACAGCGCCAGCGTCGAATTGATGCTGGCGATCGCCGCCGTCGCCGCGTCCTTGACTGCGCCTTCGGAATTGGCCTCGACGGCGGTGAGCAGAGACAGTGCGTTGCGGTCGCCGCGCGCGCCGATCAGGGCGATCGCCGCGAGTTTATCGGCCTCCGGCCTGTCCGACACCAGAACCGATGCTGCGCGGGCCTGTTCGAGCAGCGCTTTGACGCTTGCCACGGTTTCGCTGGCGATTGCGGCATCGAGTGGCTCGATGTTCGTGGCATCGGGCGTCTTGAACATTGTATCGGCAGCAGCAATGCGGGCAGCCGGGTCTTTAGCGCCGAGCGTCAGCATGCCCAAGGCATCGCGGATGGCGCGGCGCAGCGTATTGTTGACCTTGATCTTGGTGATCTCGGCCTTGGCCGCGTCGCCGGACTTTTCACCGCTCAGCGGGTCGAGCAGCTCGACGCTGCCGCCACCTTCCTTGCCGATGAAAACCAGCGAATCGGTCTTGCGAACATAAAGATCGCCCTCCGCAAGCGCGCCAAGCGGGCGTTCTACGGCAGGGTCGCCGGTGGCCGCCAGCTCGCGCACGACAGCTTCGGTGGCCGAAAAATTCGAGGCAGTGGCAAATTTGGCGATGATGGCGCGCAGATCCGCTTCGGCAGCGTTCGACGGCGACAGCATCCCCAGGAGGAGCAGCAGCGTCAGGCCGATAGCGCGGGTGAAGATCATCGATTTCTGGCGACTCTTGAAGGGTTGAACTTCGCGTCCGGGCGGACTGGAGGAGTGGAGGAGCTCGCCCGGACGCGTCGCGGTCTAGGTCGTGGAGAAATCCGCGACCGTCAGACCCGGGAGGATCAGTTGGTTCCCTTACCGCCGCACTTGCCGGTGGCAACATTGAAGTTGCCGCAGGACAGAGGTGCGCGCCAATCGGAGATCAGGTCCTTCGAATCAGCCAGATAGTCAGACCACTCGTCACCCATCACCAGGCCAGGCGTCTGCGAGACGGTCTCGAACTGGCCATCGGCCTGGATTTCGCCGATCAGCACCGGCTTGGTGATGTGATGGTTCGGCATCATGGTCGAATAACCACCGGTCAGGTTCGGCACCGAGACGCCGATCACGGCGTCGATGACCTTGTCAGGGTCGGTGGTGCCAGCCTTCTCAACCGCCTTCACCCACATGTTGAAGCCGACATAGTGGGCTTCCATCGGGTCGTTGGTGGTGCGCTTGTCGTTCTTGATGAACTTGTGCCAGTCGGCAATGAACTTCGCGTTCTCGGGCGTATCGATGCTCTGGAAATAGTTCCAAGCGGCGAGATGACCGACGAGCGGCGCGGTGTCGAGACCGGCAAGCTCTTCCTCGCCGACCGAGAAGGCCATGACCGGGATGTCCTCGGCCTTGATGCCCTGGTTGCCGAGTTCCTTGTAGAACGGCACGTTGGCGTCGCCGTTGACGGTCGAGACGACGGCCGTCTTCTTGCCGGCCGAGCCGAACTTCTTGATCGCCGAGACCTCGGTCTGCCAATCGGAGAAGCCGAACGGCGTGTAGTTGACCATGATGTCTTCGGCAGCGACGCCCTTGGCCTTCAGATAGGCTTCGAGGATCTTGTTGGTGGTGCGTGGATAGACATAGTCGGTGCCTTCAAGCACCCAGCGCTTCACCGATCCGCCGTCCTCGCTCATCAGATAGTCGACGGCCGGAATAGCCTGCTGGTTCGGCGCCGCACCGGTGTAGAACACGTTGCGCTCGCTCTCCTCGCCCTCATACTGGACGGGGTAGAAAAGGATGTTGTCGAGTTCGCTGAACACCGGCAGCACCGATTTGCGCGACACCGAGGTCCAGCAACCGAACACCGCCGCGACCTTGTTCTTGGAGATCAGCTCGCGTGCCTTTTCGGCGAACAGCGGCCAGTTCGAAGCCGGATCGACGACGACCGCTTCGAGCTTCTTGCCGAGCAGGCCGCCCTTTGCATTCTGCTCTTCGATGAGCATCAGCATGGCGTCCTTCAGCGTCGTCTCCGAAATTGCCATGGTCCCCGACAGCGAGTGGAGAATACCCACCTTGATCGTATCGTCAGCCGCCCTGGCCGGGATACTCATCAGCAAGCCGGCTGTGACCGCGCCTGCCGAAAACATTTTTGTTATCGTCGAGAAACTGCCCCTCATATTTCAAACTCCCTAGCTGGTTGATCGCATCGCAAACAGACCATGCAACGGCTGTGCCAACCGCGGGAGCAAAATTGAGTGCGCTGAGATTTCCTTGCCCTATCAGCTGGTTAATATATTAGCCGCCAAAGTTAAGCGCCGCCGCAGGTGTTCTGATTGAGAAAAAATTCCCCGCTCTCGCCTAAGTTTTCATCAGTGACGAATTAATGCATGAATTTTGAGCAACACCGTATCAAAGACGACGAAAGGTTGCAGCGCTGCAGGAAAATGCGGCAAGCTCGATCTCCAAAAGAGCGACGTCATGACCTCCAGGATTTCTCGTATTTTCAGCACCATGCTTCTGGTTGCGGCCACCGCCAGTGGACGCGCCGATTTCACCCACGGCAAATTGCCGGACGGGACCTATCACTGCGAAGTCTATCTGCTTGGCATGTTCCTCAGCCTTGGCGATATCACCATCAAGGGAAATGTCTATAGCGGTCCGGTGACCTTCGGAACCGCCCGGCAGGGCTACAACTATCAGATGGATACAAATGGCGAGATTACATGGTTGGGACCGTTGGGCGGCTATACGACCGGCGGCAACTCGATCTCGCTCACGCAAGCCATCCCGGACGGTCAAATCAGCCCGTCCTTCGACATCATCATGAAGCAGCCTGACGGCGCCTTCACCGCCTCGACCTGCACGAAGCGTTGAACAGCCGACAAGAAGAGGCGCGAAACCTTGCGAGGTTCCGCGCCAACAGGCAGTCGAGAGGGTATCGCTAAATGCTCTTGGCCGACATCTGTTCAGCGATATAGTCGGCCTGACGGATCGCCAGCGACACGATCGTCAATGTTGGGTTTTCAGCGCCGCCGGTGGTGAACTGGCTGCCATCCGACACGAACAGGTTCTTGATGTCGTGCGCCTGGCCATGCTTGTTGACGACGCCGTCGGCCGCCTTCTCGCTCATCCGGTTGGTGCCGAGATTGTGGGTCGACGGATAGGGTGGCGTCGGGAAGGTCCGGGTCGCACCCACCGCTGCGTAAAGCGCCGAGCCCTGCTTGTAGGCGTGGTCTCGCATTGCCGTGTCGTTGGCATGGTCGTCGAAATGGACGTCCGCTACCGCCATGCCGTGCTCGTCCTTGAGATCGGCATGCAGCGTGATGCGGTTTTTGCTCGCGCGGCATGTCTTCGCCGACGATCCACATGCCGGCCATATGGTCGTAGTGGTCGAGCGCCGTGGTGAAGGAACGCCCCCAGCCGCCGGGATTGAGGCGGCCATGAACGGCAGGCCGAGCGACAGCGTCTCAAGCTCGTAGCCGCCGACGAAGCCGCGCGAAGGATCGTTGCGGGCCTCATCGCGGATGATACCGGCCATGGTGGTGCCGCGATACATA
>NZ_RZSX01000465.1:0-5015 GCF_004023105.1 Mesorhizobium sp. M5C.F.Ca.IN.020.32.2.1
GCCTGGCCCCACCCAGCAGAGCCATTTGTCGGCGGCCGATGCGGTCTCCCGTCATCTGATGGAATCGTGCCGGGGTGTCAGGGATGCCCTGGAGTCAGCTCACCCCGACGGTTCGTGGCTTGCCGCAGGTCCGATCCGGCCGGGAATTCGCTCCTGCTACGAACGGGACATCTTCCGCGTCGGCAATGCAGCCGGAGAGTCTCATCCCGTTGTCGCCGAGGGCATCTCGATGGCGCTTCAGTCGGGCTGGCTGCTGGCCTGCGAACTCGCATGCGCGCCAGACGGCAGGGCAGGGCGCGAGGCTGCCGGCAGACGCTATGAGGCGGCCTGGAAAAAACTATTTTCGACGCGGGTCTACGCCGCTGCAGCGATTGCTGGAATTACCCTTCGCCCCGGTAACGCCACCTTGATGGCGGCAATTATCCGGAATTTTCCGCAGGCACTGACATTGGGCGCGCAATTAAGCGGCAAGACAAAGCCGGTTCCCGGCTTTGTCTAACAAGTGGTGCGGCGCATCATGCGCAAACGAAGGCACTACAGCGCGCTCAACAAGCGCTAGCTCGGTCACTTGGGGCAATTCTCCATGTCCGAAGTTGCAGTGCCACTGGCGGAGTTTGTATTCGCATCGGCGCCTGCCATATCCTTACACCGGTCACCCATGCCGTCGGGGCCTGTGGTTGTCGAACCGGTTACGTTTGGATCGGCAGGAGTTGCGTTATCGGTGCCGGGAGCCATAGTGCCAGTGCCTGTCCCGGTGCCCGCTCCCGGATCGCTGGTGCCGGATCCTGTGCCGGTTGATTGCGCCATCGCCGAAGTGGCAAGGGCGATGCTGAGTACGGTTGCAGAAAGAATTTTCTTCATGATCGGACTCCATTCGAGTTGCCTCGCTGATTGCGATGATTATCCAACGAGCGTTTTTTGGAGTTGTTCCACCAGATAGAAATTGTGATTGAGCCGATGACAATCTAAGCAGCAATGCTGGTGAAGCGGCCAACGAGCGCCATCTTTTTTCGGTATCGATGGAACAAGATCCGACAGCCACGGTTGGAAGCACAGTCGTTCTACAGCGACTGGAAAGCCGTTCGCACGGCATTCGGACAAGGCCCTGCGCTTCCTCCCCGCGGGGCCTTTTCTGTTGCTGCAGGAACCTTCATGGAGCCTGGAGCACACCCGGAACTGGCCGGCTAGCTGCGCCATTGAATGCTGTCGTTCACGGCTCGTCGATATCTTGCTTCGAGGGGTTGCGCGAGATGGCGCGTTCCTCTTCGTCGTCCGGCAACGCCTCGTCACTTTCCTGGTACGGATTGTCGTCGTCTTCCTCGGGCAGTTCAGCCTCCTTCTCGAGGTCGTACCGGATGTCGCCGTTTCCTGGCACGCTGTCTGGCATAATTTCGCCGCCTTTAATCGCGTCCCAGTCCTGCTGTTCGATTGTCGGGCCTTCGGATGAATCGTCGGGTTTTCTGCGCGGTGCCATCAGAGCTCTCCTATGCATTGGTTGCTGATATGCCTAACTCCGCGGACCGCTACGTAGTTCCTCGACCGAACCGGCGGACCGCCTTACGGCGTTAGGCGGGTTGCGCAATGCCGCCCGGCAAGCCACTAGGAACTTGCTTGACCTCTAATATAAGGGCAAACTTGGAAACGGGTGGGGGAAAACGGCTCAAAAACAATCGGGAGGAAAGCCATGAACAGCATGAGCCTCACCACGCTTGAACGCGGCAAGACGACAGTCGATGCCGCGGCCCTGGACGCGCTTTCGGCGCAATTGCGCGGCATCGTGCTGAGGGAAGGCGACGCCGCCTATGACGAGGCACGCAGCATCTGGAATGCCATGATCGACCGGCGGCCAGGGATGATCGTGCGCTGCGCCGGTGCCGCCGACGTTATCGCCGCCGTGAATTTTGCCAGGGAAAACAGGCTGCTCGTCGCGGTTCGCGGCGGCGGCCACAACATCGCCGGCAGCGCCGTCTGCGACGGCGGCCTAATGATCGATCTGTCGCTGATGAAGTCGGTGCGGGTCGATCCGGCGACGCGGCGGGCATGGGTGGAACCTGGCGCGACGCTCGCCGACGTCGACGCGGAAACACAGGCCTTCGAACTGGCGGTGCCGACCGGGATCAACTCGACGACGGGCATTTCAGGCCTGACGCTGGGCGGCGGCTTCGGCTGGATCACGCGGAAATTCGGCCTGACCATCGACAATCTTCTCTGCGCCGATGTGGTTACCGCCGACGGCAAGCTGCTACGCGCCAGCCAGACCGAAAATCCGGACCTGTTCTGGGCGCTGCGCGGCGGCGGCGGCAATTTCGGCGTCGTCACGGCTTTCGAGTTCAAGCTCCATCAAGTCGGTCCGCAGGTGCTGTCGGGGCTTGTGGTTCACCCCTTTGCCGATGCCCAAAACGTGTTGCGGGAGTACCGAGCGGCGCTCGAAGCAGCGCCCAATGAGCTGACCTGCTGGGTGGTCATGCGGCAGGCGCCGCCGCTGCCGTTCCTGCCGGCCGAATGGCATGGCAAGGAGGTGCTGGTCCTGGCCATGTGCTATTGCGGCGACCTTCAGGAGGGCGAGAAAGCGACGCAAAGGCTTCGCGCCATCGGCACACCGATTGCCGATGTTGTCGCCCCTAACCCGTTCACCGGCTGGGAGCAGGCATTCGATCCATTGCTGGCGCCCGGCGCCCGAAACTACTGGAAGAGCCACGACTTCACCGAGCTCTCCGACAGCGCGATCGAGGTTATCACGGCCGGGATACCGGAACTTCCGGGGCCTGAATGCGAGATATTCTTCGCCCATGTCGGCGGTGCCGCGGGCCGCGTGACAGCGGATGCAACGGCGTTTCCGCAACGCAGCGCGCATTTCGTCATGAATGTCCACGCCCGCTGGCGCGAACCGCAAATGGACCGCGCCTGCATCGACTGGGCGCGCGGTGTTTACGAGGCGGCTTCGCCCTATGCCGCCGGCACGGCCTATGTGAACTTCATGCCCGAGGACGAGGTCGACCGGGTCGAAGCAGCCTATGGCGGCAACTATCGGCGGCTTCTGGAAATCAAGCAGCGATATGATCCGCTGAACCTGTTCCGCATGAACCAGAACTTGCGCCCGGTGGAAAACCTGCGCGCTGCATAGGCGTGCGTCACGCGATGACAAGGCCGCGCCTCCGGCGGAGGTCGCGGGCCCCATTTTTCGGTTCATACGCTGGCAGGTATCAGGATCGCAATGCGATGCACGCCGACCGCGGCACTTGTGTTCGTGGCACCGTCGGTCTTGCCCTTGGCGCAAGTGTACATGTCGCCTTCTTTGAGTTTGAATTCCTTGTCCGCTTTCTTGATCGTGAATTCGCCGGCAGCGATCGTGCAGACCATGTCGTTGTCCATGACCATTTCAGGAGCCACTGCTCCGGGCTGAAAGACCACGTCGACGATTGAGATGCTCTTGTAAGCGGGAATGTCGGAGTTGCCAGTGCCGACCTCCACCACTCTGACGCCGGGCGCAATCTCCTTGCCTTCATTCGGGCCGTACTCCTTGGCCGTTGCGGATCTCGCCAAAGCGAATAGAGGCGTAACTGCGGCGGCCGTGACTCCGAGCGCAATTGCAGACCTGCGATTCATGGTTTCCATCGCATCCTCCCTTTTGTTGGTCGCGCACAAATGTGCATAACCAAGATATATTAGCACGAACGAATTTACCTGTATGCAAAAGGCTGCTTTGGCAGCGCAGCCTGCGCGCAGACGGTCACGGGTGTTGCGATGCTTTTTATCCTGAAACAGCCTTCAGCTGACGCCTGCCCAGGCAAGGTCTAGTCCTTTCGCTTTGTTGACTCGGCCTGCAAAAACAGGCAGCAAAGCCTGACATGGAGGGCATTTCTACCATTTTTTGAAATCGACCTTCGCCCAATCGGCGATCGGTAGAGGGATTGGTTAACCAAGTTTGTCCATCTTTTGAATCAATCGGCAACAGACGTGAAGCGTGCAGGGGGCACCAGACGACTGTGATTGTGATGGCTGCGAGCCCCGCATGCCGCAAGGCCGATTGAGGTTGGTTGTATGGCGTTTGTGCGTTTGAAAAACCGGGGTGATAATCCTGATACTGGATTGATTTCGATGAGGCCCGGCCGGCGCTGGGCCGCGATCCCCGTTGTTGGTGTTGCGATCGCTCTGTGGTCGGTCGCGACCATGGCCGGCCTCCATTCGGTGGGAACCTCGCTCACCGCTGCCTCCAACAGTCTTCCGCAAAGCCTGCTCTCGCCGCGTTCCATCGCGCTCGCCGATCGCTCGCTTCCCAATTCATGGGCCAGTTCGTGGGCGCCGTCACTGGCAAGCCGACAGCGTCAGGCGTCCCTGCTCAGCCGATGCGATGCCGGTTGCGCGCAGGCTGCCGCGAGCTTCGTGCATGAAGGCAAGTTGGCGCGTCTAAAACCGTTAGCGAAGCCGAATACCGTGCCTGTTGTCGCAAGAATCTCGCGCCAAGCGCGCTTCGACAGTGTGGTGGCGAAAGCCGCGCTGTCGCCGCAAAAGCTCGCTGCTGCCTTCGCCCACGTCACCGCGGCACCTCCTATGCTTGCCAGCCTTCCGGCGGCCGGGCGCGCTGCAGAGCCGGTGCGCCGGCCCGATCGGCATGGTCCCGCGGCCGTGCGCTTCGGGCCCGAGATTGCGGAATCCGAACGATCCTCCCGTCTGGCGCTGGCGCTTGCGAATGCATTGCCGGGAGAGATGATCGACGTGCTGCCCCCAGCTGTTGCGGCAAGCGAGCCTTCTATTCCACAGGAGCCGCAAGAGGGCGAGGTGCAGATGGCCTCGCTGCCGCCGCAGGACGAGATGCCCGACAGCGTCCCCTTGCCGACCTTCCGCCCGCGGGCGGAAATCGATCAGTTAGACGAGGCGCCCGGGGTCGAGGCACCCAGGGCCAAAGCGCCCAAAGTTCAGGCATCGAAGCCCGCCAAGGCGCAGTCTCAGCCATCCAAAGCCAACAAGGTCCGGACCGCCGACGCTCCGAAGGTCGACACGCCCCGGGCGCCAGC
>NZ_RZSX01000466.1:0-5004 GCF_004023105.1 Mesorhizobium sp. M5C.F.Ca.IN.020.32.2.1
CGACGACTATGCTGCGCAGACCGTCGAGCCGCAGCGAACCATCCATCCGCCAAGGTCCGGCCAGCGATTTGGCAGACATCGTCGAATTGATCTCGGAAAGGAGATGGCTGCGCCCGCCGGCGGCATGGCGCAGTGCGATCTCTCCGTCCGTCACCGTCAGCTTCTCGATCGAGATCTGGCTGGGATCGAAGGGCGACGACGGGCGTATCGCCCAGTCGATCGTGCCGTCGGCGGCAATGTCGATCGTAGCCTTCGGCCGCACCAGTCGCATGTCGAAGATCAGCACTTCCCCGCTCAGGAAGGGCGCCAGTTCCGCATCCATCGAAAAGGTCTCGACGGTCATTGCCGGCCGGCCGCCGGGGCCGCCGGCAACAGTGACGTTCGAGAAGGTCACCGACGGAAACGGCAGCAATTTCGCCGTCGCATCGCCCTGAACAGTTACCTTACGGCCCAGAATGGCGCTTGCCTCGCGCTCGAAATCGGCACGGTAGCCCGTCCAGTCGATAAAATACGGCACCACCAGCGCCGCACACAGCACCAGCACGAAAAAGCCACCGAAGATCACGAACAGGCGTGCGAGCATGAGCTCCGAGCAGTTGATTGAAAAATCAGCCGCACTCTATCCGCATCCGCGTGTCGATAAAGAGGCAAATCGATCGCCCCAAGAGCAAAAAGCTCTAGTCGGCGGGCAGTATCTTCCCAGGGTTCATAATATTCAGCGGATCGAGCGCCTGCTTGATCGTGCGCATAATGTCGACGCTGTGGCCGAGTTCATGGCGCAGGAAGCCGACCTTGCCTTGTCCGATGCCGTGCTCGCCGGTGCAGGTTCCGTCCATGCCGATCGCCCGCATATTCAGCCGCGCGACGAACTCTTCCGTTGCGGCGATTTCCTTCGGATCGTCCACGTCCATCAGCACCAGCACATGGAAATTGCCGTCGCCGGCATGGCCGACGATCGGCGCGATCAACCCCATCTCGGCGATATCGGCCTCGGTTTGCGTGACGCATTCGGCAAAGCGCGAGATCGGCACGCAGACGTCGGTCGACAGCCCCTTGGCGCCGGGCCGCAGCGTCAGCGACGACCAATAGGCGTCGTGCCTGGCCTTCCACAGCTTCGTCCGTTCCTCGGCGACGCTGGTCCACAGGAATGGTCCGCCGCCATATTCTTCGGCGATCATGCCGAAAGTCTCGGCCTGCTCGGCAACGCCGGCATCACTGCCGTGGAATTCGACGAACAGGCATGGGCTTTCGGGATAATCGAGTTTCGAATAGCTCTTCATCGCCCGCATCTGCAGCGCATTGACCAGTTCGATGCGCGCCACCGGAATGCCCATCTGGATTGTCGCGATCACCGCGTTGCAGGCCGCCTCGACGCTGGGAAACGGGCAGACGCCACCGGAAATCGCCTGCGGAATGCCCTGCAGCTTCAGGGTCAGTTGGGTGATGATGCCGAGCGTGCCTTCAGAGCCGATCAGGAGCCGTGTCAGATCGTAGCCGGCCGAGCTCTTTTTTGCGCGCTTGCCGGTCGTCACCATCTCGCCGTCGGCCATCACCGCCGTCAGCGACAACACATTCTCGCGCATCGTACCGTAGCGCACCGCATTGGTGCCCGACGCCCGCGTCGCCGCCATGCCGCCGAGCGATGCATTTGCGCCCGGATCGATCGGAAAGAACAGGCCGGTGTCGCGCAGATGCCGGTTGAGATCCTCACGCGTCACACCGGGCTCGACCGTGCAGTCGAGATCCTGCGGGTTGACCGCGAGGATGCGGTTCATCCGCGACATATCCAGCGAGATGCCGCCGCCCGGCGCGTTGGTGTGGCCCTCCAGCGAAGAGCCAACGCCGAAGGCGATCACCGGCACGCGGTGCGCGGCGCAGGCCGACACGGTCTCCTGCACCTCTGCCGTCGTCTCCGGAAATGCCACACCGTCAGGCGCCTGGGTCGGAATGTAGGTGGTGGTATGCGCGTGCTGGGCGCGGATCGCCTCGCCGGTCTGGAACCGCTCGCCGAGCCGCTGCTTCAGGATGCCGAGCACAGCGGCGATGCCTTCATCGTTGCGCTCGACCGGATTGAGGTCGCTCAGAGCCATCTATTCCTCCGCGAATGGACCAGTGTCCACCCTTGTTATGGACTTATGGATGGGTAGTCTCACCAGCCACGTCCTGTCCAGCGAGAAGGAAGTTTTCGATGTCCATCCCCGCCCCCTTCGTCTCTCGTGCCATGGACATCGAGAAGGACTGGATCGACTACAACGGCCATCTCAACATGGCCTATTACAACGTGCTGTTCGACCGCTGCTCCGACGAAGCGTTCGAAATGATGGGGATGGGGCTGGATTATGTGAAGCGGCGGCGGCTGACCATCTACACGGCGGAAGTCCATGTCTGCTATATCAGGGAGCTGCATCTCGACCACAAGGTCGATGTCTCGTTCCAACTCCTCGACCATGACGACAAGCGGCTGAGAGCGTACCAGGAAATCCGCCATGTCGACGGCTGGCTCGCTGCCACTTCCGAATCATTGTCGCTGCATGTCGACATGTCTGGACCGAAGGTGGCGCCTTTCCCGGCCGATGTTCTGGCCAAGGTGGAAACCATGCGCGCCGCCCATGCGGCGCTGCCGATGCCTGAGCGCGCCGGCCGTTCGATCGGTATCCGTCGTAAGACGCTTGAACCGCAGTCGGACCGCCGTTAACCTTACCAAGGTTTTAACGTGAACAAGTCGAATTGAGGCGTTGAACGACTCAGCGCGGCGTTGGAAAACCCTCCGCATCGGGTTGATACGGGGGCGGAGCTGAAGCGGTTCGGGAAACGTGCATGAAAACCGACATCAAGGTCGAGGCGGACAGGCTTGCAGCCGATCCACGCATCAGCGACTATGATTTCTGGCGCTCGCTGAAGAACCTCAACAACGAGATCTTTCACATTGCCAACAACAACGAGCCGATCCCTTTCGCCATGGTCCGCTGGCGCGCCATCCTGAAGCAGGCGCGCTCGAAGCGCGGCCATGCCTGATCGGTGCGGGAAGAAATAGGCTCGTCGTTCGGTTGCATTTTTCTGGGGCGTTTGCGCCGCCCCTTATCCGGCTGCCGCCACCTTCTCCCGTATAGTGACGGGGAGAAGGGAGCTTGCCGCAGCCTTGGCGCTTTCTCTGCAACGCTGGAGATTAACGAAATCCGCCGCAAACGCGTCCTTCTCCCCGTCACTATACGGGTGCCCGGCAGGGCGCTGAGGGGCGGCGCGACGCTTCTACTTAAGCTGATGATGCGTTGACGAGCGACCACTTCACCTCGAACATCAAGGCTGGTGCTTCACCGCCCCCAGCGGCGAGCGCGCCACTACCGGTGACGACTGGATGATCGCGGTATTGGTCATCGCAAACGGAATTATGCGGTCGATCACCCGTTCGAGCTCGGCCACGGAGCCGACATGCGCCAGCGCGACGAAACAGTCCTCGCCGGTCACCCGATCGCATTGCGCGATCTCCGGCAAGTCGCGGATGATCTCGGCCACCACAGCCAGTTGCCCCGGCACCGGCCTGATGCGCAGCCATGCCGACAGTTTCATGCCGAGCGCGGCCGGGTTGATCCGCACCGTATAGGCCTCGATCACGCCGCTCTCCTGCAGCCGCTTGATGCGTTCGGCTACGCTCGGCGCCGATAGGCCGACGGAACGCGCCAGTTCGGCGGTGCTGGTGCGCGCATCCTTTTCCAGCAGGCGCAGGATCTTCAGGTCAGCCGCATCCAGATCGGTATTTTCGTTTCGAAGGCGTTTCAGACAAAACTCCTTGGTTTGGGAAAAGAGATTATCTCTTCGGCCGACTATCAGCCATATAAACCCAAAAAACTGCCTGCGATAATGATCTCATGGATGATCCAGCGCAAGCTCCGGCTGCAATCCCTGCCCTCGCCGGGCCTGTCTTTGGCAAGCTGGCGACCTCCCTGCCGCCGCATGTCTGGTTCGGCGTCAGCGCCGTGTTCCACTATCTCGGGCCGGCTTTCGCCGTGCTGCTTTTCCCGCATGTCGGCGTGCTCGGCATGGCCTGGCTGCGCATCGTCACGGCCGCCCTCGTCTTCGCGCCACTGACCCGGCCCTGGACGGTCTTCGCCGGCGCCGACCGGCCCACACGACTGCTGCTTCTCGCGTTTGGCGCCTGTCTCGGCGTGATGAATTGCTCCTTCTACCTGGCACTCGACAGATTGCCGATCTCGTTGGTCGCGGCGATCGAATTCGTCGGCACTATCGGCGTCGCGCTGGTCGGCGTCAGAAGCCCGCGCAACCTCGCAGCTCTTGTGATCGCCGTCATCGGCACCTTGCTGCTGATCGACGTCAAATGGTCAAGCGACCTGATCGGACTGCTCTGGGCCTTTCTTAACGGCGCGCTGTTCGTTGGCTACATCGTGCTTGGCCATCGCGTCGCCCGCGCCGGCGCTGGCGACGGCATCGCCGGCCTGGGTGCCGCCATGGCGGTCGCCTTCCTCATCGTGCTGCCGGTCGGCTTCACCGATGCGCTGCCGGCTTTCTCGGCGCCGCCACTGCTCATCGCCGCCATCGGCGTCGGCATCTGCTCGTCGGTCATCCCCTACATCTGCGACCAGCTTGCCATGTCGCGGCTGCCGCGCTCGAGCTTCGCGCTGATGCTGTCTTTGCTGCCGGTCACCGCCACCCTGATCGGCGTCATTGTGCTCCGCCAGATACCCGGCCCTATCGATTGCATCGGCATTGCGCTGGTGATGGCCGGGGTCGCTTTTCACAAACCGGCAAATGCCTGATCAGGCAAGCTTCTCCTTGAGAAAGGCGATCGTCCGGCCCCAGGCGAGGTCCGCCGCGTTCTTGTCGTAGCGGGCCGCGGACGTGTCATTGTTGAAGGCATGATTGGCGCCTTCATAGACATAGACCGTGTACTCGACCTTGGCGGCATCGAGTTCTTTCTTGAAGGCGTCGATACCGGCATTGATGCGGGTGTCGAGCCCGGCATAATGCAGCAGCAGCGCCGCCTTGATC
>NZ_RZSX01000467.1:0-5002 GCF_004023105.1 Mesorhizobium sp. M5C.F.Ca.IN.020.32.2.1
GCGCCAGATTGGCGGGCGGGGCGATGGACATCTTGCTATTCCCGGATAAAGGAGAAACGCCGCTCCAACCGTCGGCTGGCCAGGGAGAGGGCGTAATTGACGACGAAGTAGATGACCGCACCGAGGATGTAGAGCGGCATCGCCTCGTAGGTGCGGCCGATAACCTGGTTGATGGCGTGCATCAGGTCGGTGATGCCGAGCAGCGAGACCAGCGCGCTGCCCTTCACCGCATCGGTGACGCCATTGATCCAAGGCGGCAGGAAGCGCCTGAACGCTTGCGGGAAGATGACGTAAGCCAGTCGCTGGCGAAAAGTCAGCCCGATCGCCATCGCCGCCTCGGACTGCCCCTTCGGTATGGAACCGACCGCACCGCGCAGATACTCGATGACCTGCGCCGTCTTGAACAGGGTGAGTGCCAGCACGGCTGCCCAGAAGGATTCCAGATGGATGCCGACGGCAGGCAGGCCGTAATAGACGAAGAAGATGAGCACCAGGATCGGAATGCCGCGTATGGTGTCGCTGAAAATCCGCACCGCCCAGCGCAGCGGAGCCGGGCCATAGACAAGGCCGACGCCCATCATCACACCGGCGACGAGCGACAACACCACGACCAGCAGCGACACCCATAGTGTCACGGCAAAACCTTGGGCCAGGAAAGGCAAGGCATAGGCGATCTGGCCAAGCATCCTAGTGCGCCGCCCTGAACCGGCGCTCGACAAGCCGAAGCGCATAAAGAAGCGCATAGCCGGTCAAGAGGTACATCGCCGTCACTACAAGATAGACCTCGACGATGCGGAAGGTGTTGAAGTTGATCCACTGGGCGCCGTAGGTGAGCTCGGGCACCGAAATGACCGAGGCAACGGACGTGTCCTTGAACAGCGATAGGAACGTGTTGGAAAGCGCGGGCAGCGTTATCCGCAACATCGTCGGCAGGCGCACATGGACCAGCCTTTGCCAGGGCGTCAGGCCGATCGCCTTGCCGGCGTCGAGCTGTCCGCGCGGAACCGCTTCGAGCCCCGAGCGGAACACCTCGACCAGATAAGCGCCGCTATAGAGCGACAGCGTGGCAATGAATGAGGTCTGCGCGCTGTAGGCGATGTCGACCACCGTCGGCAGGCCGTAGAAGACGAGATAGACGAGCAGGATCAGCGGCACGTTGCGGATGAACTCGACATAGGCGGCGATGACGGTCCGCACCGCACGCCCGGCCGACACGTACCAGACCGCCAGAAGCAGCCCGATGACAATGCCGATCGCGATGGAGATCACGGCCAGCTCGAGGCTGAGCAGCAGCCCTCCCCAGAGCTTGTCGAAATGCCGCCAGATCAGGTTGAAGTTTAGGGTATAGCCCATGTGTCCCTGTGATATCGAGGGCCGTCGACGAGAAGGAGGCGGAAGGGCGCGGCCCTTCCGCCAGCTTGCATCAGATGACCGGGAAGCCGGGATGGCGCGCCGGCGGCTCCTGTCCGAAATAGTCCTTGAATGCAGCGTCATAGAGCGCCGTCTCATGGCCGAACATGGCGGTGGTGAAAGTCGTGTTGACGAAGGTCAGCCAGTCGAGGTCGCCTTGCCGAAGTGCGGCGCCGTAAAGCATCGAGAACCAGCTCTTGCCGGCATCGAAGTATTTGTCCGGATTACGCGAGGCGAGCCAGCGGACCGTCGACAGATCGACGGCGGCGCCGTCGACGCGTTTCGATTCCAGTGCCTGCAGCACGTTGGCCTGCGTGTCTATCTGCATCACCTGCGCCTCCGGCAGGACGATTCGCACATTTGCCTCGGCATCGACGTTCTGCAGGATGGAAATCCGTGTCGCCGAACCGCCGGCAAGCAGCTTGTCGAAGGTCTTGTTTTCGGCGTTCGGAAGGGTCAGCAAGGCGATGCCTTCGACGTAATAGGGCCGGGAGAAGTGGATAAGCTGCGAGCGCTGGGCGGTCATGGTCATGAACTGGATCGAGATGTCGACCTTGTTGGTGGTCACGTTCGGAATGCGCTGTGCCGGATCCTGCATGACGAATTCGACCTTGGTCGTATCGTCGAAAAGCCCCTTTGCAAGAATGCGCCCCATGGTGATGTCCATGCCGACCAGCTCGCCGGCATCGTTTTCGAAGTGCCAGGGCGCGTTGGTGCTGCCGGTGCCGACGATCACCTTGCCGCGCTCAAGAACAGTGCGCAGCAGGCTGTCCGGTGCAGCTTGCGCTGCCGCCTTCTGAACATCGATCGTTGCTGCTGCGCCCACCACTCCGGCCGTTGCAAGCCCTGCCATTCCCAGTTTCAGAAATTCACGTCTTTTGGATGTGTCGTTCACGGCGACCTCCTTCGTGTTGTGTTCCCCTTGCCGATACATGCGTCAGTGATCTGCTGGATTGTCTCTTACAAAAGACACATGTATCCTGTACAAGACAGATACTAACATCAGGAATCAGTAATGCAAGATGGCAATGCCTTGGCAGCGCGGTCGGAAGCTGGTCCGGACGAAGACAAGATTGCGAGTTCCCGCGAGAAGGGTCTCAACCGGGTGCTCCATATCCTGGAGTTTCTTCACGCAAACCAGCGAGCGATCGGGATTGGCGATCTCGCCAAAGGAGTGAATGCGCCGCGCTCGACGATCTACACGCTTGTGCGCTCGCTCGTGGATGCGGGCCTGCTGGAAATGGCTGGCGACGGCAATCGGGTCTATTTCGGGAAGAAGCTTTATCTCTACGGAATGGACTATGTGCGCGGCAACGACTTGCTCAGGAGAGGACGTCAGGAAGTCGACAATCTGTCGCGCGAGACAGGCGAGACCTCTGAATTGTGTATGCTGCAAAGCGGCCGCTATACGATTGTCCATTCAAGCCCGGGCACCAGGCCGTTCCGGATCAGTTCGGCCACAGGTTTGCAGATCCCGCTTCCCTGGACCGCTTCCGGGCGATTGCTACTCGCCGGTTTCGAACGGGCCGTGATCGAAGACATGGTGTCTGAGGACGATCTCGTCCTGCCGGACGGCCGCAGATTGCTGCTGGATGACTTCATAGAAGATATCGTCACGGCCGGGTCTGCCGGCTACTGTGTGACCTCCGGTCTTGTCGACGCCTATACAAAATGCCTTGCAGCGCCGGTGTTTTCAGCTGCCGGCAAGGTCGAGGCGACGATATGCCTGGTGGTTCCCATCGACACTTCCGAGGAGAAGACCGGCCATCTCATTGCCTTGCTGCGCGAACGCGCCGCAAGGCTTTCGATCTCGGGATGAGCAGGATTTGCCGCGACGGTAAGTGGATTCGCTCACGCGATGATGTCGGGTATGATCCGGTCTTCCAGCGCCATCAGCCGGTCTTTCAGGAAAAGCTTTTTCTTCTTCATGCGCTGGATCTGCAGAGGGTCGCAGCCGATGGCGATCATCGCGTTGATCGCCGCGTCAAAATCGGCGTGCTCTTGCTTCAGCCGAGAATATTCGAGGCGGATATCGGCCTGTTCCTGTTCGGACATTATCTACCGTCTGCACGTCTGCGGCGCCCAAAAATGGGCCTGATTGGGCGGGGCCGGAGGTATCTTGCACCGGCGCGCAGCCAATACCACATTTCGTATTGTCGTGGAATGCTACCACGCAGCATTCGACATCGATGCCCGTTAGTGGCACACTGTCATTATGCCGTCACAGAAGCGAGCCTGCGGTGGACGCGCCTTGACGGCTGCAATCGAGGAAACCATGAAAGGGAGAACCAATCATGTCTCTTGCATCCCATCTTGATGAGCTGCAGCGGAAACACGGCGACATCGAACGCGAAATCGATGATGCGATGAACCATCCATCGGTCGACGACCTCGAAATCGTGAATCTCAAGCGGCGCAAGCTGGCACTCAAGGACGAGATTGAGAAATTGAAGGCGAAACCGAAACCCACCACGCACTGACGCTCATCTACAGCGCCGCGCGTCCTTTGGACGCGCAAAGGGCGCTGTCGTGCTTCTGATTTTGGCGCATG
This sequence comes from Mesorhizobium sp. M5C.F.Ca.IN.020.32.2.1, assembly GCF_004023105.1. NCBI lineage: Bacteria > Pseudomonadati > Pseudomonadota > Alphaproteobacteria > Hyphomicrobiales > Phyllobacteriaceae > Mesorhizobium > Mesorhizobium sp. M5C.F.Ca.IN.020.32.2.1. The sequence continues at coordinate 3,962 of NZ_RZSX01000467.1, forward strand.
ATCCTTTCCGAAAATCGTTTCGATTTTCGGGGTCATGTGCGGGGGTGCGCGCTTTGCGCGCGACCATCTTCTCCGGTGGCAACCCATGCCGCCGGAGCGTTTCCTTTTGTCCGGCGGTCGATTTGACAGGTCTGCCTGCCTGTCGCCATTGACAAGCCATCTTTGCTCCTCCACCTCATGCCGGGACCTTCTACGGCGCCGCGCGTCCTTTCGGACGCGCAAACGACGCTGTATTTTGATTTTTGCGCATGATTGTTTCCGGAAACCGATTCCGGAATTCGGCGCTAACAAAGGGCAGCCGGCCATGACCGGATATTTTTCTTCACCCTTCCCGCGCCGTACATCGGTCGGTGTCGATGTCGGCGGCGTGATGGTCGGCGGGGGTGCGCCTGTCGTCGTTCAGTCGATGACCAACACCGACACCGCCGACGTCGACCAGACAGTCGCTCAAATTGCGGCGCTGCATCGCGCCGGCTCCGAGATCGTGCGCATCACCGTCGATCGCGACGAGAGTGCTGCCGCCGTGCCCGCCATCCGCGAGCGGCTCGAACGGCTCGGCATCAACGTGCCGCTGGTCGGCGATTTCCACTATATCGGCCACAAGCTGCTCGCCGACCACCCGTCTTGCGCCGAGGCGCTGGCCAAATACCGCATCAATCCGGGCAATGTCGGCTTCAAGGACAAGAAGGACCGGCAGTTCGCGGCGATCGTCGAGATGGCGATCCGGTACAACAAGCCGGTGCGCATCGGCGTCAACTGGGGGTCGCTCGACCAGGAGCTTCTGACCCGGCTGATGGACGACAACCAGCGCCGAGGCTTTCCGCTGACCGCGCAGGAGGTAACGCGCGAGGCGATCGTGCAGTCGGCGATCCTTTCGGCCGAAATGGCCGAGGAGATCGGCCTTGGCCGCGAGAAGATCATCCTGTCGGCCAAGGTCAGCGGCGTGCAGGATCTGATCGCCGTCTACACCGAGCTTGCCACCCGCTCCAACCATGCGCTGCATCTCGGCCTCACCGAGGCCGGCATGGGTTCGAAAGGCAT
>NZ_RZSX01000468.1:0-4989 GCF_004023105.1 Mesorhizobium sp. M5C.F.Ca.IN.020.32.2.1
AGACAGGTAGATGCACCTCCTGCACCCATGGTGAAGTTGGGGGTCGAGCTTGCGGAACGGTTTGGAGCCCATCTTATCGGCCTGGCGGCAGCGGATGTCCCGCCGCTCGTCGCCACCGGCGACGGCATGGTCTACGAAGGCGAGATCATGCAGGTCCAGCGAACGGAGATCGAAAAGCGGCTTGCCGAACTGCGTGCCGAGTTCGAGAGGCTGGTTCCGGCTTCGATCACGAGCGAATGGGGGCAAGCCGTTTGTAGCCCGACCCGCTTCCTTGGCGTTTCTGCCCGCGCAGCCGACCTCATCGTTACCGGCACCGAGGAAGGAGAAAATGTCTATCGCGCCGTGGATATCGGCAGCCTTGCGCTCGGCGCCGGCCGGCCGGTCCTGGTCGCGGCAAGTAATATCGAACACGTCATGGCAAAAACCGTGCTTGTTGCCTGGAAAGACACCAGGGAGGCGCGACGGGCGATGGCGGATGCACTGCCTTTTCTCGCGAAGGCCAACGAAGTGGTCATCGTCACAATCGATAGCGATTGCGACGACAACATCCGTGACAGCCTCGCCGACGTCGCGGTTTATCTTGAACATCACGGCATTACGGCGCGAACCGAACTGATCCGCGGCGAGGCTGACGGCGATCGACTATTGACATTCGCGCGCTCGATCCATGCCGACCTGATCGTCTCCGGCGCATATGGTCACAGCCGCCTGCGCGAATGGGCGTTCGGCGGCGTAACGCGTACGCTGATCGAAGAGAGCAGCATCAACCGTTTCATGTCGTATTGACCACCGGTCGCATCGGAAACTTCAAGCCCGCCACTTGCGGCATTCACGCACGTTTCATCGTTCAGAGGGATTCCTGTTGACCGAGATCAATGCAGCGGTCGCCAGCACGGCAATAACCTGCCGGGAAACGGGAGTGAAACGACATGAGTTTTCTCGAGTACCTGATTTCAGTTGACGCCAGGACCGCCTTGATGGGCCGCATGATGCAGAAGCTCGGCGTCGACAAACAATTGAAGGTCGTTCCGGACCATGTTGCCGTCACCAATCGGGCGGTGGACCGCTGCCGCTCCTGCGGGCACCAGGATGAATGCTCGACTTGGCTCGACGAACACCAACAAGCCGATGATCCGCCAGACTATTGCCGCAACCGCGACCTGATCGCACGGCTACAGCACGCGGCCGGCCAACGATAGAGCGTCGTGCGGCCATGCTACTGTTCGCGTCACCAGGGCTGCGTGCCGCAGCTTCGCCGATGTCCTGGGGGGTCATCGCTCGCGCAATGTTTCGCATCTGCAGGCTGATGTCGTTCCGGCGAATACCGCCCGCGAGCCTGCACTCGCGCCCATATAAACAGCCGACTGCCCTCAAGCCACTGCTGCCCGCTTTGTTATCAAGGCTGCCATGACAGGAATCTGGGAGAGTTGCCTCGCAAAGGCGCACCGCTAACGACAATGCGATGCGCCGGCAGCTCTTGCGCTGGGTCATACGTGCTGATTTGCGGACATCAAAGAGGTTGGCCGATAAAGATATATTGACAATGTTTCTTTATGGTGCGATTCCGACCCATATCGACGAACGCCTCCCTTTGAAAGCAAATGCATCGATCGCCATCGTGGACGCGACTCCACTCGGCGCGTTGCGGAGCTGTTTGAGTGTGGGCCTCCTTGAGGTCTTTGGGCCTTCGAAAAACAAGAGCGTGCACATGACTGCGAATGGTCGGAGCAAGAGAACGATCATCATCGGTGGTGCCCCGTTGCCGGACATGCTTGACGAGGCCTTGATCCGTCTTGTGGTTAACGGCTTTTATGATGAGATTCGCCGCGACGATCTTCTCGGCCCCATCTTTCATGACGCTATCCAGCCTGAGGCGTGGCCGCGCCATCTGGCTAAGATGTGCGACTTCTGGTCCGCTACGCTGCTCCGGACGTCCCGTTATGAAGGCCGGCCATTACCGCCACACCTGGCGATCTCCGGCCTTGGAGTGGCGCATTTCCGGCGTTGGCTAAAGCTGTTTCGCGCAACGGTGTACCGCATTTGCCCACCCGAGGTTGCGGCGCTGTTTATGGATCGCGCACTGCGCATAGCTCACAGCTTCCGTCTCGCGGTCGCCTTCAGCCGTGGCGAGACTACGATGGGCGTAGAGCCGATCGCTGAGAAGGACCTGTGATGCCGGGTTCGTGGTGTTTACGGGAGGTAGATCCGTGCGGCTGACTAATTTTTCGGATTATGCCTTGAGAATGTTGATGTATGCGGCCTCTGCCGGTGATCGCCTGATCACGATCGAGGAGGTGGCACGCACGTTCAAGGTATCCAAAACGCACCTGAACAAGGTTGCCAACACCCTGACGCGCGGCGGTTACTTGAAGGCGGTCCGCGGTCGCTCCGGTGGTCTTGCCCTCGGGCGGAGCCCCGAGATGATCCGGATCGGCGACGTGGTACGTTTGACCGAGCCAGATTTCGCGCTTGTGGAGTGCTTCGCGACCGGAAATCAGTGCGTGCTCACCGGCTGCTGCAAACTTTCAGGCATGTTCGGCGACGCGATGGCCTCCTTCCAGGATACCCTTGACCGTTACACGCTGGCCGACATAGCGCTGATGCCCAAGGACTTTGTCGGCGGGCTGCCTGCATCCGAGGCTTCGGCGTATCGATAAGCTTGGGTAAGGCCCCGATCTACAATTCAACCGCAACGCCGCGCGATTCGCGTCTGCCGGCCCGTGGAGACAAGCATGACTGATCCCAAACAAGAACGACACGCCGACGGTCAAGCAATTCGAGTCGGGCGTCGACCTCAGCAATACGCTGCTTCCCATGCTGATAGGCGGGCTTGTTCTGATCGTCGTCGGTGCAATCGCGGTCATGACGTTTGTCTAGTTTTCATTGCCAAACGGCAATGCTCATCAACGTTGCGGAAGCGCAAAGAAGGCGGTCTGAGCGGAATCTATGAAGACGCTTCGCAATCACGGAGGACTTCATCGTGAAGGAGCGGAGTTCCATCAGTCCCGACACGGTCGTCGACGAGATCATGAGGAAATGGCCGGCAACGGTGGCGGTAGTGCTGAGTTACAAGATGCTCTGCGTGGGCTGCCCGATAGGCACCTTCCATACCGTGACTGAGGCATGCCATGAGCATCAGATCAACGAGACCGACTTCCTAGCCGATCTGGAATCGGCTGTTCGAGCGAGCGGGTGACAGTCAGCCCTTGGTCCGGTTCTCTGAGAGGACCACAAGCCGGTGCGCGTCTTTGACCGTGACCTTCTGGCGCCCGCTCACGATTATCCCGTTTTCTTCCCATTTGGTGAGCAGTCGGCTGACGGTGTGCAGTGTCGTCCCCGTCATTTCGGCGATGTCCTGCCTCGAGATAGGAAAATCGATTTCGAAGCCGCTTTCGGTCTTCCGGCCAGTCTGATTTGCCAATCGCAGCAGCGCGTGAGCAACGCGCTGCTCGACCTGTTCAGTGGACATCTCCACAACGCGCGTCTGGGTTTCTTGCAGCCTGTTTCCGACGGTCCGGTACGTGGTTGACCCAAACGTCGGGAACCGACGCGCCAGTTCGGGCCATAACGCATTTGGCCAGGCCAGCACGACACAGTCCACCGCCGCTACGGCGCTGGCGGGATAGATCGTCCGGCCGAGCGCCGCGGCGACTCCAAAAATTTCGCCTTCGCTGATGTATCTGGCGATGACCTGCTGTCCGTCCGGTGTGGTGCGGACGACGCGTATATGCCCGGCGATCAGCACGAAGAACGAATGGGCCTCGGTGTCCTGCTCGAAGATCGCCGAGTCCTTGGCATAGCGGGACGATCGAGCGCTTCGCAGTATCTCGCTCTGCTCTTCGGGCGCCATCCCCTGGAAAAGCGGCAGCCGCGATATCAGTGATCGGTCCAGCGCAGCCAAGCAGAATCCTCGTCAGTCGTGCGGCAGACCTTTCTTACCCCGAGTTTGCGCCAGCGCAAATTCTGCGGCGGCGGATCAGGCTAAATGACATGGAACGGCCAAATGCCGCGAAGACGAAACAAAGGACAAATCGATGAAACTCTCCATTCTGGCTGCCGCAATCTCCATCCTCGCGCTCGCCGGCGGCGCAAACGCGGAAGAGCACGTGGTGCAGATGCTCAACAAGGGCGAGAAAGGCGCTATGGTCTTTCAGCCGGCCTTCGTCCAGGCTGCACCCGGTGACACCGTCAAGTTCGTACCGACCGATAAGACCCACGACGCCCAGTCGATCAAGGGCATGATTCCGGATAGCGCAGAACCGTTCAAGGGAAAAATGAACGAGGAAATCACCGTTACGCTCACCCAGGAGGGGGTCTACGGTGTCAAATGCGCGCCTCATTACGGCATGGGCATGGTCGCGCTGATCGCTGTCGGCAAGCCGGTCAACCTCGATGCGGCCACGGCGGTCAAGCATAGCGGGAAAGCAAAGAAGGTGTTCGCGGATCTGCTCAGCCAGGTTCCGGCCAACTGATCCAACACCGATACAGCCATGCCTGCCCGCTGCGAGGCAGGTTGGGGTCGGACGGACCGAGGGGCGGCGGTTCATCCGGCCCTTTTTCATCTGGAGACACAAATTATGGGAATTCCACGCCTGCGCGCCTACTCCGGGCCTGCGTTTCTTTCCTATGGATTCAGGCCTTTCTTTTTCCTCGGCGCGCTTCATGCCGGGCTCTCCGTCATGCTTTGGCTGCCGATGTATACGGGCGAACTCGATGCTCACAGTGCGCTTGTTCCGGTCGACTGGCATGTGCATGAGATGCTGTTCGGCTATCTGCCGGCGATCGTTACCGGGTTCCTGCTGACCGCCATCCCGAACTGGACCGGCAGGCTGCCCGTGCAAGGTCCACCATTGCTGGCACTCGTTGTCCTGTGGATTGCCGGGCGCGCCGCCGTTTTCTTCTCGGCGGATATCGGTTGGCAAGCAGCCGCTGTGATCGACGTGGCTTTTCTGCTTGCGGTCAGCGCGGCGGCGGCTCGTGAAATCGTCG
>NZ_RZSX01000469.1:0-4984 GCF_004023105.1 Mesorhizobium sp. M5C.F.Ca.IN.020.32.2.1
GCTCACGCGTGTAGGCTGATTGCGGGTCGAGGAAGATCTGCGAGGGTGGTCCGCGTTCAACGATCCGCCCTTTCTGCATCACCGCGATTTCGTCGCAGATCTGGCTGGCGACGCGCAGGTCGTGGGTGATGAAGATCATCGATACGCCGGTCTCTCGCTGGATTTGGTCCAGCAGCTTCAGGATCTGCGCCTGGATCGAAACGTCGAGCGCCGAAACGGCCTCGTCGGCGATCAGCAGCTTCGGCTTGAACATCAGCGCCCGGGCGATGCCTATGCGCTGGCGTTGCCCACCGGAAAATTCGTGCGGATAGCGGCCGAAGGCGCCGGTATCGAGACCGACATGAGCCAGTAGCACCTTCGCCTCTTCACGCGCTTGGGCATACGGCATCCCGTGCGCGACCGGGCCAACAGTCAGGATGTGGCCGACAGTCGAACGCGGGTTGAGCGAGGCGAAAGGGTCTTGGAAGATCATCTGGACCCGCGGCCTCAACGGGCGGAACTCAGCTTCGGAAAGCTTCGCGATGTCCTGCCCCTCGAACAGAATCCCGCCGCCGTCGCAGTCCAGCAGCTTGATCAGAAGCCGGCCCAGCGATGATTTGCCCGAACCGCTCTCGCCAACGACGCCCAGCGTGCGCCCGGGCGCCAGATCGAACGAGACCTCGTTAACGGCGGGCACGACGCGCTCCTTGCCGAACAGCGCACTGCCGCTGCGGTAGGTCTTCACCAGGCCCTCGACCTTCAGGATCGGCGCTTTGTTGGCCGTCTCCAGAGGAATGCGGTCCTCGCCGGTCAGGTGGGGGACGGCTGCGATAAGGCGCCGGGTGTAGGGATGGCTGGGCGACGTCAGGACCTGTTGAGCGCTACCCTGTTCGACGATGTGGCCCTTCTCCATCACGACGACACTGTCTGCGATCTCGGCCACCACCCCGAAGTCGTGGGTGATGAACATGACGCTCATTCCCTTGCGGCGCTGAATGTCGCGGATCAGCTCCAGAATCTGTGCCTGGGTGGTCACGTCGAGCGCGGTTGTCGGTTCATCCGCGATCAGGATCGTGGGTTCAAGCGCCAGCGCCATGGCGATCATAACCCGCTGCCGCTGCCCGCCAGAAAGCCGGAACGGATACTGATGATACATGAGTTCGGGGTCAGGCAGCCCCACCTCGGTCAGCAACTCGACAGCGCGGCCGCGACGGGATTTCGGGGTGCCGACGCCATGTGCCGCCATCACTTCGTCGATCTGCGCGCCCACCGTCATCAGCGGGTTGAGTGCCGAGAGCGGATCCTGGAAAATCATCGACACAACCCGACCGCGTAGGCTGCGCAGTTTGTCGGGCGACAAACCTATGATGTTCATCCCATCCAGCTGGATGGCGCCCGAGGAGACGCGGATCACCTTGGGCAGAAGCCCCATGATCGCATTGGCTGTGACAGACTTTCCCGATCCGGATTCGCCGATGATGCACAGGATCTGACCGCGCTTCAGATCAAAGGAGATGTTCTCGACGGCATGGGTCCGTTCCATGCCTTCCGGCAAATTCACCGTGAGGTCGCGTATCGAAAGCGCCACATCGTGGGGGGCTACAGCCTGGATGCTTGCGACCATCGAGATCACCTCCCCTTTAAACCGAACGGGTCCAGGCTGTTGCGGACCCAATCATCGCCCTTTGAGCAGAAGCGCCTCACCGGAGCGGCCGTCGTCTGGCCATCTCGGCGCTTCGCGCATTGAGGCTGCGAGAAACGGATTCTGCTCATCCTGGCGGCTCCCTTGATCAAATTCGGTCCGTGTACCGGACACTGTTCCTTTTGTTGGAGAACTCTCCGAAGGCGTAAGCCCTGCCTATCGGAAGTCCTCTGGAGCTTGCCTGCCATAAGGAAAGGTTGCTCCGTTCTTTCAGCCAGTTTGACTGTTTTGTTTCCGCAGAGTCATCGAAACTTGGCCCTCGGGCGGCAGGAACTTCTGAAAAGAACGTCCAGTTCGGCATTTCACTCTGCAGCTGTTCGGGGCCCGCGACATGATCCGGCAACCATATCCTTCATGCGGTTATACGCCCCCACGACGGGCAGGAACCACGGCTTTCCGGTGTGCATCGGCACCGTCTGCCACGCAATGCGGTCGAGCGGAACGGTGTCCGTGCGGCCCATCGCAATGTAGGCAAGGCACTGCCGATCAGGGTCGGCAACTGTGCGCCGCGCGCCCTGAATAGCCATGCCGTACATGACGCGGCTGCATGAAGTGTACTCCTGCTTGCCCCGGTACCAGCGAGCTTTTCGCGCAATAATTGCCCGTCCTAGAGGCCGCTAACCGCACGATATTCCGTCCAGGCACAAACTTCGCGGCCTGCCTCTGTAGGGGGCAGGTTAGGATGCTTCAAATTACCGGAGTCCCCATCCATGCCCGCGCCGCTCATGCACATCGATTCCAGCCCATCCCTGCCTCGCGAGGCGGACGTCGTCGTCATCGGCGGCGGCGTGGTAGGCGTATTCACGGCATATTATCTCGCACGCCGCGGCGTCAGCGTTGCCCTGCTGGAGAAGGGGCGCGTTGCCGCCGAACAGTCCAGCCGCAACTGGGGCTGGTGCCGCCAGCAGAACCGTGACGCGCGCGAGTTGCCGATGGCAACCAAGAGCCTCGATCTCTGGGAAAAAGTGGCGCAGGAGACTGGCGAAGACACCGGCTTTCGCCGTTGCGGGCTGCTCTATCTCTCGCAGGACGAAAACGAGTTGGGAGGCTGGGCAAAGTGGCGCGATTTCGCAAGGACGGTTGGCGTCACTACGCATGTGTTGAGCGCGGAAGAAGCCACCGAACGGGGCAAGGCGACCGGCCGCAAATGGAAAGGCGGCGTGTTCTCGCCAACTGACGGAACGGCGGATCCTTCAAAGGCGGTGCCCGTTGCAGCGCGCGGAATCGTGGCGGCCGGCGGCACGGTGCATCAATATTGCGCGGCTCGCGGCATAGAGCTGAGCGCCGGCCGGATCAGCGGCGTCGTTACAGAAGCGGGAACCATCCGGACAACGACCGTGGTCATGGCCGGAGGCGCGTGGGCTTCTTCCTTCTGCAACCAGCTTGGTATTCGTTTCCCGCAAGCTGCCGTGCGTCAGTCCATTCTAGCCGTAGCGCCGGGCGCAAATGGCCTGCCGGATGCCCTGCATACCGCGCGCGTCTCGCTGACGCGACGCGGCAACGGTGGATACACGCTGGCGATCAGCGGGCGGGCGCGAGTCGATCCAACGCCGCAGCAGCTCAGGTTCAGCCGCGAGTTCGTGCCCATGTTCGCCCGCCGCTGGCGCAGTCTGGCCCCGGGAGCGTTCGAGGGCTGGCGTCAAGGTCATGAAAGCCTGAGGAAATGGGTACTTGACGACGTGACACCAATGGAACGGAATCGGATTCTCGACCCCAAACCTGACATGAGGCAGATTCGGCTGACTTATCGACGAGCCTGCGAATTGATGCCCGAACTCAAGCGCGTCGCGATCTCCGATGCCTGGGCGGGTTATATCGACAGCACGCCCGACGGCATTCCCGCAGTCGGTGAAATCGAGGGGATTCCGGGCTTCCTTCTCGCCGCGGGATTTAGCGGCCACGGCTTCGGGATCGGCCCCGGCGCTGGGCATATGATCGCCGATATCATCACCGGCAGCGAGCCGATTGTCGATCCGCGTCCTTATAGGCCGGAGCGTCTGAAGACAGCTGCGTGGGGCAAGGTCGCTGAATTCTGAGAAGACCGATTTGCCAAGGTCCAACCGGTCGCACACGAGATCGAGGCCGCGAGGCGGCCAGCACTGAAAACAATGGGGAAGTGACGATGCGCGAATATGAGATTGCCGCCATTCCAGCCGACGGGATCGGCCCAGAGGTCATTGCCGCCGGTCTCCAGGCGCTTGAGACACTTGAAGAGCGCTGCGGCGACTTCAAGCTGCGCGTCCAGCACTTCGACTGGGGCTCAGACTACTACAAGGGCCATGGCCGGATGATGCCCGAGGATGGGGTGGCGCAACTGAAGCGTTTCGACGTTATCTTCTTTGGCGCGGTCGGTGCTCCCGATGTGCCCGACGACATCACGCTCTGGGGCCTCCGGCTGCCGATTTGCCAAGGCTTTGATCAATACGCGAACGTGCGGCCGACAAGGATATTGCCGGGCATTGCTTCTCCGCTGGCGGGCGTTGGCCCTGGCGATCTCGATTGGGTGATCGTGCGGGAGAATTCCGAGGGCGAGTATTCCGGCCACGGCGGCCGCGCCCATCGCGGCCTCCCCGAGGAAGTCGGAACCGAGGTCGCGATCTTCACGCGCGTCGGCGTCACCCGCATCATGCGCTATGCATTCCGGCTAGCGCAGTCACGGCCGCGAAAGCTCCTGACAGTTGTTACGAAATCCAACGCGCAGCGTCACGGCATGGTAATGTGGGACGAAATCGCCGCCGAGGTGGCACGGGAATTCCCGGACGTCACGTGGGACAAGATGCTGGTTGATGCTATGACGGCGCGTATGACGCTGAAACCACGGAGCCTCGATACGATCGTTGCCACCAATCTTCACGCCGACATATTGTCGGACCTTGCAGGCGCGCTTGCGGGCAGCCTCGGTGTAGCACCGACCGCCAATATTGATCCCGAGCGGCGCTACCCCTCGATGTTCGAGCCTATCCACGGCTCGGCATTCGACATTGCCGGCAAAGGGATCGCCAACCCTATCGCCACCTTCTGGACCGCGGCCCAGATGCTCGAACATCTGGGCGAGAACGACGCGGCTGCCCGGTTGATGCGCGCCGTGGAAACGGTGACGAGTGAAGGCGTGTTGACGCCGGACGTTGGTGGCACCGCGACCACGCAGGAAGTAACGGACGCCGTTTGCCGGACGATCCGCGGTTCGAACGTGTGACAGGTTTCTGATGAAGCTCGACAAGATCGACATCAAAATTCTCTCCGAGTTGCAAAAGAACGGGCGCATATCCAACGTCGAGCTTGCCGAGCTGGTGTATCTGTCAC
>NZ_RZSX01000046.1:0-14565 GCF_004023105.1 Mesorhizobium sp. M5C.F.Ca.IN.020.32.2.1
AGTCTGGCTTGCATAACGGCCGCTAACTATCGAGCGCGGCATAGATGGAGGAATGAAATGCCCATCGACGATGTTTATATGAAGAGTTTCCAAAATCAGGTCCAGGTCCTTGAGAACATGAAGACGGGGATTGAGGCTGCGATCGGCAGGGCCCAAAAACGGCTCGCGGAAGTTGAGCAGCAAGTTAACGAGGGGAAATCTACTAAGGAAGCTATAGAGGACGTTTTTAAAAAAAAGTAAAGGTCCGGCGGCTCAAGGCAGTCGGTGTTGGTTCGGAATGACCAACACGGGTCAAAAAGCGGCTATTCATCGAACAGAGGCGAGCGGAAAAATTCGCGGGACCGTCAAGTTGCGACGATACTGCATGAGCGGCTTGCCAGGGGGACCGGTGAACTGGATCTGGACCAGATCGCAGATGAAGTCAGCGCGGCTGAAGGTCCGTCATCGGCGTTCGCAGCGCGATCTCTATGGTTGCGTTACCCCGGCGAAGGCCACCAAATCCGCCACCGTGAAGTCTCCAGGCATGGACGAAGGAAGAATAGGTGTGAACCCACCGGCGACGTTCAGATAGGATGACGCATCTCGCTTCAAAATCCTGACAAACGTCTCCGCCACGATCCTGCCGCCGACCGGACCCAACTGATTTCCGCCGGCGAGGACCGAAGCCTCGCGAAGGACGTAATACCACAGTGGCGTCTTGTTCAGCAGTAAACCGCCGCTGGAATTCAGCACAGCCGTTTCGGCCACCGGCACCCCGGATGTCAACTGCGCCGCGGTCATCGGCGCAATGCCGAATGAGTTGGCCATGCCCTGTCCACTCGGCAGACCGAGAGCAAGAGCACGCCGAAGGTTTCGCGTTGCCAGAATCGCCATCATTCCTGAGGATCCGGGCAACGATTCCAATCCGTTAGCCATGAAACTATCGATTTTCCGGGCCTTGTTGTGAACCGGTACCGGCACTCCGGTGTCAAAGAAAGCGTTGAAGTCAACGACCCAGGTGGAAAAGACGGGCAGCCGTGGATCGCGATTGAACTCAAAGACCTGTCCAAGTGTGGCTTTGGGGAAGTTGAAATTCACCCAGTACGTATCACGGATCATACTGTGGCCGAACCGGTACGCTGCCACGGCGAACTCGACGGGCATTCGGAACGAGCTACCGATGGGAGCAGATACGCTCGCCATCGCGTTGTTCACGGTAGCTACTCCGCAGATTCTTTCCAGAAAGTCGTGCACCACGGCCCATTGGTAGTGATGGGTCACGATTCGTTTGGCCTCTGCAAAGATGTCGCCTGCAAACGCTACTGCCACCAGCAGATCAACGACGGCGTTATGGAAACGCAGCATAGCGTGCTGGAACTGTACGATGATCAGATTTTCGTCGTTGCGCGGATCGCCGATCGCAGCAGTATTCGTACCCTGCATGCGGGGTACATCCCAGTTCGTCTGCTGGACCATGCCCGATTTGTCACCGTTGTTGCTGGGTCCGCCCGGGCCAATAGGAGTGTTCGAGCCCCTGTGCAGCTTGATTGCGGTAGCTGGACCAGATGTAGGAAAAACGTAGAGAAATGGATCCAAGCCAGGCCCGCGGCCGTAAATGGAATCCAGATCGAGCGCCGGGCTTCGCATGTTACTGATTGTATTCGCATCGGTAGCGGCGTCGAGAGTCGACGAGACGTCGAACGTGATGTCATGGTCGACAAACTGACCAAAATAAGTGAAGCCTGCTGGTATCGAAGACACGCCCGCATCAGCGGGATTGTGAGAGGCAGGATTAGGATCACGACCGGGGTCTCCCATCATGTTACCGAGTTGGCCGAGGAGTTTTTGCGTCGCGACATTGAATGGCAACTTCGTTGCCGCACGGGTGGCCGCGGACGACATGTATCCGAAGCGATCTGCACAGGCAGAACTCAGCCAGGGAAACGGGAACCAGTAGAGCGGAATTTTAACGCCGTGAAAACGTCGAATCCCGGGCTTTAGTGCGAGGATAGACTCTTTGACGTCTTCCGGTAACTTCTCGACGGGAAGGTCCGCCGGGTTGATGCGATTCGCGCTGGCCAACAGTTGCTCCAGCGAAACGGTGGGCCTCAGATTCGTTTCGGTCACGCGCTTTCGCAACTCCGACAGCACGATCGGCTTTGGGTTAACGAATCCTGTAGGAATCGATGTCTTCTTGAGAAATTCGCGGACTGGCTCGGCAATTTCGGAAGTTGCGGCTGGGCTCGCTGTCTCAGCATTTCGCTTCGTAGGCTTCGTCGCACCGAGTCGCTTGGGTGTCTGTTTCGCTGCGGCTTTCGTTTTCGTGACCATGCTTGACCTCTGAAATGATTCAGGAAGTAGCACCCTCACCCAAGGGGAATGGGGACCTTCAACAAGTTGGGATTAGGCAGAAAGGCCCATGCAGGCGCCACCCGGCTGGAGGACCAAGTATCGAGCCTCAGCACTGTCTCGCCCGGTCTAACTCCAGGGGGCCAGCGGTGGAGCCATATTTAAGCTCGTCGATCGTATCGAAGTTCCGTGGCATCACATCACCTCCGATCCAGAGCGGTTCACGGAGGTGCGGGCGGTGCCCCTTGCCCCTCCCGACGGTCTCACATTTTAACGAGTTTGCCTAGGCGGAGCTGGGTCGCGGCCGCGGCGACCACGTTTCCCTTCAGCTCGTAGAGATGCAGCGCTCCGGACACAGCGGCGACCGCCTCGTCGCCTCGGCGGGCGGCCTCGAGCACGTGCGACAAGTCGACCAGTGCATCCGCCCGGTCGTTGACGAAGTCGGTCGCTTCGGCGATCGTGACAGCTTCGCGCGCGAGCGCCTCCGCCGCCCGGAGCTCTGCCCGCCGCGCATGCACGCGTGCGCGCACGCGGCGCCAACGGACCTGCGTCACCAGGTCTCCGCTCGCAGCCAGCTGGGCGCTGAGTTTAGCAAAGTCCTCGGCCTCTTCGTCGCGTCCCTGTTCGAGGATCACCACGGCGAGGGAAGCGGCCATCGTCGAACGGAACGCGCGCTCGCCCATCTCCTCAAGCGCGCGATACGCCGCGCGCGCGCTCCTCTCGGCCGCAGCGGGGTTCCCGGCGAGCAGCTCGATGACGGCCTCGTGTTCCGAGGACGCCACGTAGAGCGTAAGGCCGAGGTCGGCGTAGGTGGCGTTGCTCGTCGCGATCAGCTCGCGGGCAATCGCGAAGCGGCCGACAATTGCGTTGAGGCACGCGAGCTGGCGGAGGATCGCTGCCTCGGACTCGGGGCTTTCGCCCACCTGCACGCGCATCGCCTCGCAACGGCGGATGCCTTCAGCTGCCGGGGTGGGCCCAAACCACAAGGAGGAAGCGATCCACGTGAGGATTTCGTAGTACTCATGCCAATCCCCCGCACGTCGCGCGTGATCAGCAGCTTGCTCCCAAGCTGCAATGGCGGCCTCGCCGCGAGCTGCGGTGAAGGATAGCCAGGCCTCGAGCCGCCGTGCCCGGCAGAGGCCGAGGTCGTCCCCGAGGCGCTCGAAGACCGGGATCACCGCAGCTGCCGCGCGTGCCGCCTCCTCCAGCCCGCCCTCTTCGCCGTGGAAGATCCGGAGGAACTGCCGCTGAACGAGCACATGTGCTGCCAAGCGCCGGTCGTCAGCGGCAGCGGCCAAGCGCTCCGCCTCGTCCAGAGCGCGCCCGGCGTCGTCCAGCCGGCCGCTTTCGATCAGCGCGCCGCTCAAGTCGGCGAGCAGCACGATCCGCCGTGTGTCATCGGTGGGAAGCAGCCGGGAAACCCTCTCAAGCAGGCTGATCGCCGCCGGCAGGTCACTGCGGACAAGCGCCCGCCGCCCGGCCGTTTCGAGCCGTTCGCACGCCCGGGCGGCAAGCGAGGCCGAGCGCACGTCGCGCGGACCGAGCGCGACACGGTACTGAAAGGCCTGTTCGAGGTGATAGCCGACAATCTCCTCAAACTCGCGTAGTCGGTCCGCGGCCGCTAGCTCGAGCCAGGCGGCGAAGCGCTCGTGCAGGTCGGCGCGCGCATTCTTCGGCAGGGAGCGATACGCCGCGTCGCGGATCAGGACGTGACGGAAGCGATAGGCCTTTTCGCCGGCGAACAACGGTGCCTCCGGGCGGATCAGGTCGCGGCGGACGAGCGCGAGCAAGCCGTCCTCGAATGTGTCGAGCACCGGGCAGGCGAGCGCGCTGACGGCGCCCCGATGGAATACTGAGCCCTCGACCGCTGCGGCCGTCAGGATGGCGCGCTCGATGGGCGGGAGGCCCTCGAGACGGGCAGTGAGAAGCGCGTTCATCGTCGCGGGGACGGGCAGCTCAACGAGGTCCGACGCGGCGACCCAGCTGTCGGGCGCCTGCCTGAGCAACGCGTCGTCGACGAGCATCGCCACGAGTTCCTCAGCGAAGAGCGCATTGCCCTCGGCCGCGCTCGCGATCCTCGACTCGGCAGCGGGCGGCAGCGGCGCGGGGCCAAGCAGGTTGGAGATCAGCTCGCGGCATTCCGCGTCGCTGAGCCGCTCGAGGACGATCGACGTCGCGTTGCGTTTGCCGGCCCCCCAGCCAGGACGCGAGTCGAAGAGCTCCGGCCGCGCGATGCAGATGAGCAGGATCGGGAAATCGCGTGAGAAGTCGGCGACGTGCTCGACTAAGTCGAGGAATGTCGACTCGGCCCAATGGACGTCGTCCACCACAACGACGAGTGGCCCCGCTCGCGCGAGCGCCTCAAACAGCCTCCGGACGGCCCAGGCGGTCTCCTCGGTCGTCCCTTGTCCCGCGCCAAGCCCGAGCGCCCCGGTCACACGCTCGGCAATCAGCCGGGCCTTCTCGTCACCTGCGAGCCGCGCCTCGACCACCGCTGCGAGCTGCTTGCCGGAGTCCGGTCCCTCCGCGCGGGTAAGCTCCCGGATGATCTCGGCCAGCGGCCAATAGGTGATGCCCTCGCCATAGGGCAGACAGCGGCCGTGCAAGACTGTGACATCCTCGGCAAGGCCGCTCGTGAACTCCCGTACAAGCCTCGACTTTCCCACACCCGCGTCGGCGAGAATGGTGACCAGGTGGCAGGTCCTATCGCCGACCGCGTTGCGGAAGACGGTCTCAAGCAAGGCTCGTTGGCGTTCGCGCCCGACGAAAGGCGAGTCGAAGCGGCGCGCAACGCCGGGGGCGTGGGCGTGGACATCTAACACGACGAGGGCGCGGATGGTCGCGCCGCGCTTGAGTGCGCGCGGCCCGCTCGGCTCGACGACGACCGCATCGCGCACGAGCTTGTGGGTCGACTCTCCTATCAGGATCTCATTTGCCGTCGCTGCCTCCTCAAGGCGCTTCGCGACGATGACGGCCTCTCCGGCGACTGACAAGTATCCCTGCGTTTGGTCGCCGGCGATCACCTCGCCGGTGTTGATGCCGATTCGGTTCATAAGGCGGACGCCCCAACCGGCTTCGAGTTCGTGGTTAAGGATGGCAAGTGTTTCGCGCATCTCCACCGCTGCCCGCACCCCGCGCAGCGCGTCGTCTTCGTGGACGAACGGCATGCCGAACACAGCCATGATCGCGTCCCCGATATAGTTGTTCACGATTCCGCCGTGCCGTTGAACGACGGCGCTCAACTCGCCGAAGTACCGGGAGAGCAGGTTCCGGAGCGCTTCGGGATCGAGGGAGAGGCTAAGCCGCGAGGAATCGACGATGTCGGCGAAGAGGATGGTGACCGTCTTGCGGGCGTCCGGCCCGGGCTGCCGCGCGGCCGGCGCTGCCGGCTTAGCTGGAACCGAGGAAGCCACCTTAGGCCTCCGCTTCGGGTTCGGCCGGAGATGGTTATCCGATGACATGGCACGACTCCGTGTCTTAGATAGGGTCTCTCCGTCAGTTGTCGAGCAGGCGGAAATGCGCGGCGCGAATGACGGCCTGCGTGCGGTTCCTGGCGCCCAGCTTCCTGGCGGCGGCGGTGAGGTGCATGACGACCGTAGGAATCGAGCGCCCGATGACGCGCGAGATCTCCTTGGCAGAGAGGCCATGTGCCGAATGGCGGAGACACTCGCGCTCGCGCTCAGTCAAGGACGGCACGAGCGGACTGAGAGCCGATCGGTCGTAGAGGGCGTAGGCCGCGTCGTGGAAGACATGCGCCAGCAAGCTAAATCGCGCGATAGTTCCCGCATCCCGATCTACCATCTCGTCCGCGCCGAGGCGGATGCCGGTAACCGTGGCATAGCCGCCGCGCGGCATGTGGATAGGGATCGTGACGCCGCTAGTGAGGTCGCGCTCGCGCAGATAGCGCGCAACGGGTTCCGTAGTCTCGTCGAGGAGCGCGCCTATCTCGGTGTCGATCGCCTTGTCGTAGCTCCAGGCAAAGGGGGCGGAGCTGCGCGCCGCCACGATCTGCACCGGATCGATGCGGAAGTAACCTCGATCGCACCAATAGACGCGCATGTCGTCATCAATGTTACGGAGCTTGAGCATCGACGGGATCATGATAGCGCCGTCGAGATCGTACGGAATGGGCGTGTAGTCGTAGACCAGCGCGTCGTAGCCTAGGCCAGACAGGGCGGCGAACGCCTCGTCGATGCATTCTTCCAAGGTGCCATGGCGAGTGAAACGCCGCCTGATCGTTGTGATTTCGTCCAGCATGAGCTCTTCCGCCGACATCCTCCCGGACCACCCTATCACTTCTTATAGCTGACGCACTCCCAACGTTTCGCTTAATATATGAGCATGCCTAAAAGCTGTGCATTCGGAGCGTATCATGTGGCGTGAGATGGCGGCCGACGATCGCATCGAGGTAAATGTCGACGGCTTTAAGGTCGTCGCCTACAGCTTCGGCTCCAGCACCGAGACGGTGTTCTGCCTCAACGGCGGGCCTGGCCTGGCCTGCGACTACCTTCGTGAATCGCACTCCTGCCTGGTAGACCAGGGATACAGGGTCGTGGCGTTCGACCAGCTTGGCACCGGCGCCTCCGACCGGCCGACGGACACCTCGCTCTGGACTATCGCGCGCTACGTCGAGGAGACCGAGACGGTTCGCAAGACGCTGGGACTCGGCAATGTACACATGCTGGGTCATTCCTGGGGCGGCTGGCTGGCGATCGAATATGCGCTTGCCTACCAGGAGAACCTGCAGACGTTGATCCTCGAGGATACCGTCGCCGACATGCCGCATCTTGTTCTGGAACTGGAACGCCTGCGCGCCTCGCTGGGACCCGAAACCGTATCGATGATGCAGAAGCACGAGGCGCAGGGAACCTACGATCATCCGGAATACATGGCGGCGGTGACGATCCTCAACTACCGCCATGTCTGCCGCCTGCCCGAATGGCCGGCGCCGGTGCGCCGCTCGCTCGACGACTGGAACATGGGACCCTACGCGACCATGCAAGGTCCGAACGAGTTTCTCTACATCGGCAATCTCAAGGACTGGAACCGGGTGCCCGACCTGCCCAGGATCAAGGTGCCGGTGCTGATCACGCATGGCGAACACGACGAACTGACACCAGCCTGTGGCCTGCGCATGAAGCTTGGCCTGCCGCAGTCGGAGTTGCACATCATCCCGAATGCGAGTCACATGCCCTTCTACGAGAACCCAGCTGCATACTATCCGATCCTTTTAGGGTTCCTCTCGCGCAACAAGGCAGGCTGATGCAGGCGGAATGCAGGGGAAAGGGAGCGGACGGGGAAACACCTCAGGGCCATGCACCGCTATAAGTTCGTTCTATACCGTCCGCTTCAGTTCCTGCCGGTGCTGTTCGGCATCAGCGTGATCACGTTCATCCTTGTCCGGCTGATCCCCGGCGACCCCGCTCGCGTTCTGCTCGGCGCCCGCGCCACCCCCGAAGCGATCGCCCGCATCCGCGCGCAGTACGGCCTCGATGAGTCCATGCTCGCCCAGTATTTCTACTTCCTGCGCAACCTCGCGGACGGCGAGATGGGGCGCTCGATCCTCTACAAGATCGATGTGCTGAAGCTGATCGCCACGCGCATCGAGCCCACTCTGACGCTGGTGCTTTGCAGCGTTGTGCTGTCGGTATTGATCGCCGTGCCGGTGGCGGCGATCGCGGCGCGCAATCAGGGCAGGCTGGCGGACCAAGTTATCCGCATCGTTTCCACCTTCGGCATCGGCTTCCCGCCCTTCTGGCTCGGCCTGATGCTGATCATCCTGTTCAGCGTCGAACTCGCCATTCTCCCGGTGTCCGGTTACGGCAACACGCTTTCTGAAAAGCTTGCACATCTCGTGCTGCCGAGCCTCACTGTCTCGCTGTCGCTGTCGACCGTTCTGGCGCGCAGCTTGCGTGCGGCGATGGTCGAAGGCTTGAGGTCCGACGTGGCGACTGCCGCGCGCGCGCGCGGCATGCCGGAGAGCATCGTGTTCTGGCGCCACGTGCTGCCAAATTCGTTGGTGCCGACCGTCAACCTTCTCGCCGTAAACATAGGTTGGCTGATCGGCGGCACCGTCGTGGTGGAGACCGTCTTCGCGCTGCCCGGCATGGGCCAGCTGCTGGTGCGCGCCATCTTCTCGCGCGACTACATGGTCGTGCAGGGCGTGGCGATGGTCTTCGCCTGCGCCACCGTGCTGATCAACTTCCTGGCTGACATCGTCACGGTGGCTCTCGATCCGAGGGTGAAGCTGTGAGCGAGCCCTTGGTCGCGCCCGCGCTCGGCCGGAAGGGCCGCTTTCGCCGCCGCGGTACGCTGGCGGCCGGCGCCTTCCTGCTTGGGGCGTTCGTCGTCCTCGCGCTCGGCGCGCCGCTGATCGCGCCCTACGATCCGATCACCCAGGACGCGACAGCACGGCTCCAGGGGCCGTCCTGGCTGCACCCGTTCGGGACCGACAATTTCGGCCGCGACATCCTCTCGCGCGTCATCTGGGGCACGCGCATCGACCTCAGGATCGCCGTCATCGGCGTTATCTTTCCCTTTCTCATCGGCACCACGTTGGGCACGGTAGCCGGTTTCTTCGGCGGGATAGTCGACGCCATCTTCATGCGGCTGGTGGACATCATCCTGGCCTTCCCGTTCCTGGTATTGATGCTGTCGATCATTGCGATCCTGGGGCCGGGCCTGGCCAGTTTTTACATCGCCATGGCCCTCGTCGGCTGGGTTTCCTACGCGCGGCTCATCCGCGCCCAGATGCTCGTGCTCAAGAACCACGACTACGCGGTTGCGGCGGTCAGCCTTGGCTTCAGCCGCATGCGCATCATGTTCCGTCACCTCCTGCCCAATGCCGCTGCCGGCTCGGTCGTCTTCGCGATGTCCGACGCGGTCCTCGTCCTGCTGAATGGCTCGGCCATTAGCTATCTCGGGCTGGGCGTGCAGCCGCCAGTCGCGGAGTGGGGCGTGATGGTGGCGGAAGGCCAAGCCTTCGTCACCACCGCGTGGTGGATTACACTGTTCCCGGGGCTCGCGATCGTGACGCTCGCCTTCGCCTTCAGCATGATCGGCGACGGGCTGGCCGATTTGTTCGGGGTTCACGAGTGATCGCGGCGCTGCTCAAGGTCACCGACCTCACGGTCGTCCATGACGGTGACGGCGGGGAGCGTACCCTGCTTGATGCCGTGTCGCTCGATCTCGCCCCGGGAGAAGTCCTCGGGCTGGTCGGCGAGAGCGGGTCGGGCAAGAGCCTGCTCTGCCGCTCACTCGTCAGGCTGCTGCCATCGAGCCGGCTCAGGATCAGCGGTGGCTCGATCACACTTTCCGGGCGTGAGCTGACGACCGCGCCGGAAGCCGAGATGCTCGCGGTGCGCGGCGGTGAAATCGGCATGATCTTTCAGAATCCGAGCAGCCATCTCGACCCGGTCATGAGGATCGGCGACCAGATCACCGAGGGCATCCGCTTTCACCAGCGGCTGGACGCCAAGGCGGCGCGCGCCGCGGCGGTGGATATCCTCGCCCAGGTCGGGTTTCCGGATCCGGCTCGGCAATACGATAGCTACCCGCATGAATTCTCCGGCGGCATGCGCCAGCGCGCCATGATCGGCGCGGCGCTATCGAGCAATCCCAGGATCCTGATCGCCGACGAGCCGACGACGGCACTCGACGTGACGATACAGGCGCAGATCCTGCGGCTTCTGATGGACATCCGCGCCAGGCGTGGACTCTCGGTGATCCTGGTCACCCACGATCTCGGCATCGTCGCCCAAGTCTGCGACCGCATCGCGGTGATGTGGCAAGGTCGACTGGTGGAGATTGGAGAGAAGCGCGGTCTGCTTGCGGCGCCGGCGCATGCCTACACCCGTTCGCTGATCGCCAGTCATCCCTCGCTGCCGGAGGAGGACATGCCGGCAAAGGCTGAGAAGCTCCGGGCACCCGGAGCGGTGCCGGTGGTCGATATCGAGAAGCTGCACGTGCGCTTCGCCACGGGCGGCCTGTTCCGGCGAGGCGCGGTTGATGCAGTCAATGGGGTCACACTCCGTGTCATGCCGGGCGAAACGGTCGGCATTGTCGGAGAATCCGGAAGCGGCAAGAGCACTCTGGCGCGCGCCGTCCTTGGACTTACGCCGGTCTCGTCAGGCACGATACGGTTCGATGGTGCGGACATCGCATCGGGCCGCGCAGTCCTCGGCATGCTGCGACGTCAAACCGCCATGGTTTTCCAGGACCCCTACAACGCCCTCAATCCTCATCTTACCGTTGGCAAGATGCTGGCGGAGGTCCTGCGGGTACAGGGCAAGATCGAGACCGCGCAAATTCCGGCACGCTGCGGCGAACTGCTCGACCTGGTCGGCTTGGG
Organism: Mesorhizobium sp. M5C.F.Ca.IN.020.32.2.1; assembly: GCF_004023105.1. Taxonomy (NCBI): domain Bacteria; kingdom Pseudomonadati; phylum Pseudomonadota; class Alphaproteobacteria; order Hyphomicrobiales; family Phyllobacteriaceae; genus Mesorhizobium; species Mesorhizobium sp. M5C.F.Ca.IN.020.32.2.1. Next base: position 10,679 of record NZ_RZSX01000046.1, read on the forward strand.
GCGCGCGTTCCTCGACCGCAAGCCGCGCTCGATGAGCGGCGGCCAATGCCAGCGGGCCGGCATAGCTCGCGCGCTCGCCGTCGACCCGAAACTTATCATTGCGGACGAGTGCGTGGCCGCCCTCGACGTCACTATCCAGGCGCAGATCGTGGAGTTGTTCCGCGAACTGGTGGAACGTATGTCGCTCACGCTGCTATTTATCGCCCACGATCTCGCAATCGTTCGCAATCTCTGCCAGCGTGTTGTGGTGATGCACCGCGGCGTGGTCGTCGAGGAAGGTCGGTCGGAGGAAGTGTTCTCCCGGCCGAAGCATGCCTACACCGCCGCGCTGATTGCCGCCGTTCCGCATATCGATCCGGACAAGCCGCTGCTTGCTCCCTCGAAGATGGCGACCCCGCAGGCCGACGGGGTCGCAAACTGAAACCAAAGGCAAACCAGAAGGGGAATACCGATGTTAAGAAGCAAATGGATGCGCATCGGCTTGGTCACCGTTATGACCAGCCTGTCCCTGGGGGCGACGCTGGCAGAAGCAGCCGGCGTACTCACGATTGGCCGGCGCGAAGACTCGACCACCTTCGATCCGATCAAGACCGCCCAGAACATCGACCTGTGGGTGTTCGCCAACGTCTACGACGTGCTGATCCGCGTCGACAAGACGGGCACCAAGCTAGAGCCCGGTCTCGCCGAGAGTTGGGAGGTCAGTCCGGACGGCCTCACCTATACGCTCAAGCTGCGCGACGCGAAGTTCTCGGACGGCTCCGACCTGACGGCCGACGACGTGGTGTTCAGCCTCACCCGCATCAGGGATGACGAGGGCTCGCTGTGGGCGGATCCTTTCAAGGTGATGGATGCGGTCGAGGCAACCGATCCAAAAACCGTCACGATCAAACTCAAGCAGGCGACCGCGCCGTTCCTGGCGACGCTGGCCTTCCCGATCGCCTCGGTTCTTTCCAAGAAGGGCTTCGAGACGCTCGGTCCGGAGAAATATGCCGAAACACCCATCGGCTCTGGCGCCTTTACCATCACGGAATGGAGGCGCGGCGACCGTGTCATCCTGGCGAAAAACCCGCATTTCTGGGAGGCCGATCGTGTCAGCCTCGACGGCGTCGAGTGGATCTCCGTGCCGGACGATAACACCCGCATGCTGAACGTGCAGGCCGGCCAGCTCGACACCGCGATCTTTGTGCCGTTCTCACGCGTCGCCGAACTGCAGAAGGATTCCAACCTCACCGTCCATCTCGACCCGTCGACCCGCGAGGATCACCTGCTGATTAACCACGAGCATGGCGCGCTGGCGAAGAAGGAGGTGCGGCAGGCCCTCGACATGGCCATCGACGAGCAGGCTGTGGTCGACACGGTGACGTTCGGCTACGGCGAGGTCGCAAACTCCTACGTCCCGAAGGGCGCGCTCTATTATTACGCCGACAATCTCAAGCGGCCCTACGATCCGGAAAAGGCCAAGCAGATGCTGGCCGACGCCGGGGCCTCGGACCTGACGCTCAACTACGTCGTGCGGGCCGGCGACGAGATCGTCGAGCAGACCGCCGTGCTGCTGCAGCAGCAGCTCGCCAAAGCCGGAGTCACCGTCCAAATCCAGAAGGTCGACCCGAGCCAGGAATGGGACATGCTGGTGGCCGGCGACTATGACGTCTGTGTCAACTACTGGACCAACGACATCCTCGACCCAGACCAGAAGACCACCTTCGTTCTCGGCCACGACGCGAACATGAATTACATGACCCGCTACAACAACGAGAAGGTCAAGAAGCTGGTCGCGGCGGCGCGCATCGAGATGGATCCGGCCAAGCGCGAGCAAATGTACACCGATCTGCAGAAGATGGCCAAAGAGGACGTCAACTGGATCGATCTGTACTACAGCCCGTTCATCAACGTCTCGCGTAATAACATCGAGAACTTCTACCAGAATCCGCTGGGCCGGTTCTTTCTGGAAGACGTGGTCAAGAACTAGACTTGTCAACGAAGCCACGGGACGCCGCTCTGCGGCGTTCCGCCCAACCCTGACAGCACGTTTGGCGTGCCGCCCGTCTCACCGCGTGTCGTTTGTTGGGACAGGTGAGCGATCTGCTGCTGTCGCTATTTCCGCTTTCTGGCAGTTCCGCGCTGATTGCGGACGGTCCGCACTCGGCCCCTGAGCGGTCCTACGGCTCCGGTACCAAGCTTCATGTGTGGATGCCCCCGTTGATGCAGATTTTGACCACAAACTATAGAATTGCTGCTGGGCTATTCGAAGGAATAGGTGAATCCTCCTTCGGAGGCTCCGACAGTCACTTTCGTCATCTTTTCGCCCTCGAGCGACCGGTTCAGCACGCCACGGCTCAATTCCGGCAGAAGCGTGTTTGTCAAAATGGCGTCGATCATCCGCCCGCCGGATTCGATCTCGGTGCAGCGGGCCTTGACCAGATCCATGACGCCGTCACCGATCACCAGCTCGGCATCGTTGCTTGAACGCAGCCGGCGGGCGATCTTGGCGAACTGATGGCGGGTGATCGCTTCGATCATCGTGTCCGAGAGCGGGTAGTACGGGATGGTTACCACCCGGCCAAGGAAGGCCGCGGGGAAAACCTTCAACAGCGGGCCGCGCAATGCCGTGTCGAGATCGTCGAGCCCCGCCCGTACCGTGCCGCTGCTGGTCCGGTCCATGATGACTTCGGAGCCAACGTTCGAGGTGAGCAGGATCAGCGTGTTTTTGAAATCGATCCGCCGGCCTTCGCTGTCGTCCATCATTCCCTTGTCGAAGACCTGGAAGAAGATTTCATGCACGTCGGGATGCGCTTTCTCGACCTCGTCAAGCAGGATCACCGAATAGGGCTTGCGCCGGACCGCCTCGGTCAGGATGCCGCCCTTGCCGTAGCCGACATATCCGGGTGGCGCGCCCTTCAAGGTAGAAACCGTGTGCGCCTCCTGGAACTCGGACATATTGATCGAAATGAGGTTCTGCTCGCCGCCATAGAGCGTCTCGGCCAGGGCCAGCGCGGTTTCGGTCTTGCCGACGCCCGAGGGACCGCAGAGCAGAAAAACCCCCACTGGTTTTTCGGGCGCGCCGAGCCCGGCCCGGCTGGTCTGCACGCGCTTGGCAATCATTTCCATGGCGTGATCCTGACCGACCACGCGCTCGGACAGGGTAGCGGCGAGCCGCAGCGCCTTTTCGGTCTGGCTCGACAGCATCCGGCCAGTCGGGATGCCGGTCCAGTCCTGCACCACGGCAGCCACGGCATTGCGGTCGACCGACGGCAAGATCAGCGGCGTCTCGCCCTGCGCTTCTGCGAGTTCGGCCATCAGCTCCCGCAGCCGCGCGAGATCGGCAGCCGGATCGGGTGGAGAAGGATCGGCAGTGGCCTTTGCATCCGCATCGGTTTCGGGCGTTTCGATCCCGGGCGTTTCGATCTCGGGCACATCCGCACTTACCGTTTCGGCGACCGCCTGCGGAGTCTCCACTGCATCGAGCGGCACACCCTCGCCGCGCAGCCTGGCGCGCAATTCCAGTATCTCGCCAACCAGCGCCTTTTCCCGATCCCAACGTTCCTGCGCGGCAGTAAGTGTAAGTTCGGTCTCGGCGAGCCCGGTTTCGACCCGACCCTGCCGGTCGGCCACGTCGATGCCGATCGCTGCCTCGCGGCCGATGATGCCGCGCTCGACCTCAAGCGCCTGGCGGCGGCGCATAATGTCCTCCACCTCGGCAGGGGTGGCATGCTGCGAAATGGCGACACGGGCGCAGGCGGTGTCGAGAAGGCTCACGGCCTTGTCGGGCAGTTGCCGCGCCGGGATGTAGCGGTGGGACAGGCTGACCGCCGCCTCGATCGCCTCATCGAGGATCTGCACCTTGTGGTGCTGCTCGAGGACACCGGCGACACCGCGCAGCATGAGAA
>NZ_RZSX01000470.1:0-4983 GCF_004023105.1 Mesorhizobium sp. M5C.F.Ca.IN.020.32.2.1
CCGGCGGGATCATGCCGCGGCGCGGATGGTCCCAGCGCAAAAGCGCCTCGAAGCCGGCAACACTGCCGTCTTCCAGCCGCACGATGGGCTGGTAGGCGAGTGTGAATTCGCGCCGTTCGATGGCGCGGCGCAGGTCGGACTCGAACTGCAGCCGGTCGGTGCCGACGGTCCGGAAGGCGGGGCGGAACGGCTCGATCCTGTCGCCGCCAAAACGTTTGGCCTGGTGCATGGCAAGCTCGGCGTCCTTGACCATGTCCTCGGCCGAACTCTGCGCCGACGTCCAGGTGACCAGCCCGATCGAGGCGGTCAGCACGATCTCGCGCTTGGCAAAGGTGATCGGATTGTTGATCGCATGCTTGATGGCGTCGGCAACGGCTGCGATGGGGGCCGGGTCCTGTTCGGAAAGCAGCATCAGCGCGAACTGGTCGCCGGCAAAACGCGACAGCGAATCCTTCGGCTTGAGCAACCGGTGCAGCCGGCGCGCAACGGTCAGCAGGATGGTATCGCCGGCCGAGATGCCGAGCCCGTCATTGACCTGCTTGAACCGGTCGATGTCGATGACGAAGACGGTCGGACGCACTTTCTCTTCCGTGCGCGCGATCGAAATGATCGCCTCCAGCCGATTCATCAGCAATTCCCGGTTCGGCAGGCCAGTCAGATTGTCATGCACGGCATCGTGCAGCAGCCTCTCCTCGGACTTTTTCTGCTCCGTCACGTCTACCATGGTGCCGACGCAGCGGATGACCTCGCCGTCCGATCCGATCACCGGCCGTGCGCGCAGCGAAAACCAGTGATAGTGCCCGTCGGCGCCGCGCAGGCGGAAATTCTGCGACACCCGGCCGCGCCGGTGTTCGAGCACCACGTCGAGCGTGGTACGGAACGTGTCGCGGTCGTCGGCATGAAGTACCGGCAGCCAGTTACGAGCAGCTCCGCCCAGGCTGTCGGGCGCAAGTCCAAGCTGGATGCTGACATCCGGCCTGGTGACGACGCGGTCGCGCATCACGTCCCAGTCCCACACCGTGTCGCCCGATCCGGCGACGGCCAGCGCCTGCCGTTCGAGATCGGAGAACAGGCCCTGATGTAGTACGCCGCCGGCAAAGGCGTGCTGCATGACGGTGAAGCCGATCAGCAGGATGATGAGGATCAGCCCGCCGCCCAGTGCCGGCTGGGCGATGTCGTTGTCGAGCATGCCGGTGATCGCCATCCACGACCCGCATAGCCACAACAGGACCATGACCCAACTGGGCACCAGCATGATGGCACGGTCGTAGCCGCGTATGCCGAGGAAGATGATCAGGCCGAGGCCGGTCAGCGCGGTGGCGGCGAAGGACAGCCTGGCGATGCCGGCGGCGACCGCCGGATCGACGATCGCAACGCCAGCGATCAGCAGCAGCCCCAGAATCCAGACCAGCGCGCCGTAACTGAAATGGCCGTGCCATCGGTTGAGGTTGAGATAGGCGAACAGGAACACCACGAAGGTCGCCGCAAGCGCCACCTCCGTTCCGGCTCGCCACATCTGCTCGTTGCCGGGCGATATTTCCAGCACCTTGTTGAGAAAGCCGAAATCGATGCAGATATAGGCGAGCACCGCCCAGGCGAGTGCTGCGGTTGCCGGGAACATCGAGGTCCCCTTGACCACGAAAAGGATGGTCAGGAACAGCGCCAGAAGGCCGGCGATGCCGATGACGATGCCGCGAAACAGCGTGTAGGAATTGACCGAGTCCTTGTAGGATTCCGGATCCCATAGATATACCTGCGGCAGTTTGGGCGAGGCAAGTTCGGCAATAAAGGTGATCACCGTTCCGGGGTTCAGCGTCACCCGGAACACATCGGCGTCGGGGCTGCTCTGGCGGTCAAGCGCGAAGCCCTCGCTGGGCGTGATCGCGGCAATGCGGGTCGAGCCGAGATCCGGCCAGAAGATGCCGGAATTCACCAGCCGGAAATGCGGTGCGACAATCAGCCTGTCGAGCTGCTGGTCGGTGGTGTTGGCAAGCGCGAACACCGCCCAGTCGCCGGACGAGCGCGCATCATTGGCCTCGACCTCGATGCGCCGCACGATGCCGTCCGGGCCTGGAGCGGTCGACACCTGAAAGTTCTCGCCCTGGTTGCGGTAGATTTCGACGGCGCCCGAAAGGTCGAGCGCCACGTCGTCGCGGGCGATCTTGATCGGCTCGACGGCGAAGGCCGAGGACGCCGCGCAGAGCACGACGATTGCCGTCAGCACAAAGGCGAACAACGACCCGATTCGCAGGAAATTCGTCAAAATTAGTCCTTCGTTCCCGCGCCCGGCGGATCGTCTTCGATCCGGGCGTAGAGGTAGTGGTCCTGCCAGATGCCATTGATCCTGAGATAGGATCGCAGAAGTCCTTCGCGCCGGAATCCGGCTTTTTCAAGCACGCGGATCGACCGGGCATTGTCGGGAATACAGGCAGCTTCGATCCGGTGCAACCTCAGCGTATCGAAGGCGAAGCGCGTCACGACCTTGACCGCGTCGGTCATCAGACCACGGCCGCTGTAGCGCTCGCCGATCCAGTAGCCGATATGGCCGCTTTGCGCGACGCCGTGGCGGATGTTGCCGAGGGTGATTCCTCCGACAAGCTTGCCGCTGCCTTTCTCGAAGATGAAGAAGGCTATGGCCGTTCCCTGCGCATAGTCTTCGCGATAGCGGCTGAGGCGATGCCGCCAGGCCGTGCGGTCGAGCTCGTCGGGGTTCCACCGCGGCTCCCACGGCTCCAGGAAGGCGCGGCTTTCTCCGCGCAGCACCGACCATTCGCGATAGTCGTTGGTCAGCGGGACGCGCAGCGTGACCCGGTCACCCTTCAGTGCCGGCAGGTCACGGCGAAAGAAAGGGAGCGCGAACATGACGCTTTGATGGACTTTAGCCGGCGAGCTTTCGGGCCGTGGTCTGCGTGCCCGAAAGCGATTCGAGGACCGCCTCATAGGGAGCGAGCGTACCCACCGGTCCGACGGCAGTCAGCGTCGGCTTGGTCGAAAACAGCCGTGACGACAGGTCCGTCAGGCGCTCGACCGTCAGCGCCGACAGCCGTTCCATCAGCTCTTCCTTGGCGATCGGCCGGCCGAACAGCAGCATTTGCCGGGCGATCTGCGAGGCGCGGCTGGCCGGGCTTTCGGCGGACATGATCAGGCCTGCACGGTACTGGGCACGTGCCCGGTCGAGTTCCTCCTGCAGGATGTTCTCGCCGACCTTCTGCAACTCGTCGATGACCACCGGCACCAGCTCGGCGATGTCGCTCTGCCCGGTCGCGGCATGGACGCCGAATATGCCGGTATCGGAAAAACCCCAGTGGAAGGCATAGACCGAATAGCACAGCCCGCGCTTTTCGCGGACCTCCTGGAAAAGACGCGACGACATGCCGCCGCCAAGGATCATCGACAGGACCTGCGAGGCGTAGAAGTCGCGTACATGATAGGCGCGGCCCTCGAACCCCAGCACGATCTGCGCGTCCATCAGGTCGCGGTCCTCGCGGAAATCGCCGCCGACATATTGCGCAAATTGCGGCATCGTGTTGTCGGACTTGCTGCGGAAACCGCCAAGGTGCTTCTCGACCTCGCGCACGAAATTGTCGTGCTTGATGTCGCCGGCGGCGACGACCACCATGCGCTCGGCGCCATATTGCCGTTCGATGAATTTGTGCAATTGCTTCGAGGTGAAGGATTTGACGGTTTCCGGCGTGCCGAGGATTGAGCGGCCGATCGTCTGGTGGCGAAAAGCCGTCTCGGTGAAGCGGTCGAAGACGATGTCGTCGGGCGTATCGTGAGCGGCGCCGATCTCCTGCAGGATCACATGCTGCTCGCGCTCCAGTTCCTGCGGGTCGAACTCGGATTCCTGCAAGATGTCGGAGAGGATATCGACGGCCAGGGGCACGTCGTCGCTCAGCACCCTGGCATAATAGGAGGTGGTCTCGACACTGGTAGCGGCATTGATCTCGCCGCCGACATCCTCGATTTCCGAGGCGATCTCGAAGGCGCTTCGCCTTCTGGTTCCCTTGAACGCCATATGTTCAAGCAAGTGGGCCATTCCGTGCTCTTCGCTACGCTCGTTGCGGGCGCCTGATTTGAGCCAGGCACCAAGAGCGACGGATTCGAGGCTTGGAAGGGTTTCGGTGGCGACTGTCAGGCCGTTCGACAGACGGCTTACCTCAACACCCATATAGCTGATACTCCCTAACTTGCCGCCCGCGTGTGGCGGCTAACATAATCTTCCACCATTTTCAGGTCGGATGGAAGTACCGTGTATTTTTCCTCTGATGTCATCAACCCGCCTAGCCATGCGGGCAGGGTCGGCGACACGCCGCTGGCGGCTTCGACGGCGGCCGGGAACTTTGCCGGATGGGCGGTGCCCAGCACCACCATCGGCACGGCATTGGTGGCCTTCGCAGCCGCAACATGCATGGCTGCGGCCGTATGCGGGTCGAGCAGATAGTCGCTGGCTGCGAGCGTCGAGCGGATCGTAGCGGCGACTTCGTCCATGGTCGAACGGCCGGCATCGAATTCGGCGCGGATCCTGGCGATCTCGCCCGCTTCGATGGTGAAGGCGCCGGACTGCTTGAGGCCGCTCATGTAGCGCCGCACGGTCGAGGCGTCGCGGCCGGCCGCCTCGAACAGCAAGCGCTCGAAATTCGAAGAAACCTGGATGTCCATAGACGGCGACGTGGTCGAAAAGACGCCTTTCGTGCGATATTCGCCGCTCGACAGCGTGCGCGCCAGAATGTCGTTGTCGTTGGTCGCGATGATCAGCCGCTCGATCGGCAGCCCCATCTTCTTGGCGGCGTAGCCGGCGAAGATGTCGCCGAAATTGCCGGTTGGTACCGTGTAGGAAACCGGCCGGTCGGGCGCGGCGAGCGACAGCGCTGATGAGAAATAATAGACGATCTGGGCCATGATGCGGGCCCAGTTGATCGAATTGACCCCGGACAGCGATACCCGGTCGCGAAAAGCGTGATCGTTGAACATGTCCTTCAC
>NZ_RZSX01000471.1:0-4980 GCF_004023105.1 Mesorhizobium sp. M5C.F.Ca.IN.020.32.2.1
GTACCGGCCAGGATGGACGATCGTCGACATGGCTAAAGCCGCCCAGACAACGGCGATCGCCTGATCCTTTGAAGCAAACGGGAGGACGACAGTGACTCAATCAGGAACAATTCGCGCCGGCATGGGCGGCTGGAGCTTCGAGCCATGGGACACGTCCTTCTATCCGGACAAACTGTCCAAGGCGAAGCAACTGCACTACGCAACCCGGCAGGTGCCGAGCATCGAGGTCAACGGCACCTATTATTCGAGTTTCAAGGAGCCGACCTTCGTCAAATGGGCTAACGAAGCGCCGGATGGCTTCGTCTATTCGCTGAAAGGCAACCGCTTCGTCACCAACCGACGCGTGCTCGGCGAGGCCGGCGAGTCGATGACGCGCTTCCTGGGGTCGGGCGTCGCCGCACTCGGCGACAAGCTCGGGCCGATCCTGTGGCAGTTCGCGCCGACGAAAAAGTTCGACCCGGACGATTTCGAGGCCTTCCTCAAGCTATTGCCTGAAAAGCATGACGGCGTTGCGCTGCGCCATGCGGTGGAGGTGCGCAACGACAGCTTCGTCGTGCCGGAATTCGCCGCCCTGGCGCGCAAATACAAGGTCGCGATCGTCTATGCCGATCACGCCAAATATCCAGGGATCGCCGACATCACCGGCGATTTCATCTATGCGCGGCTGCAGACCGGCAGCGACGACAATCCCGACTGCTACACGCCGAAGGGGCTCGATGAGTGGGCGGCGCGTGCCAAAACCTGGTCGGAAGGCAAGGCGCCAGTCGACCTGCCGCGCGTCGACCCCTCGACCGACGCACCGGTAAAACCGCGTGATGTGTTCGTCTACTTCATCACCGAGGGCAAGGTCCGCGCACCGTTCGGCGCCATGGCGCTGATGAAACGCGTCACAGGCTGACGATCTCGAATTGTGACATCTTCACCGCCGCCGTAACCTTATCGATACCTCCTTGCTGCATGAATCCGCGGAGCTAAGGCAGCCGCGGGTTAGGGCATGTCGCTTGACTACCACTCACTTCTGCTGGCTGTCGGTTTTTCCGCCGCCTGCCTGAGCCTGACATTGTTCGGCATCTGGCTGACCGCGCGAACTGAAAAGTTTCTGCTGACATGGGCGATCAGCGCTTTGTTGATCGTCGGCGACGTTGTTATCTACAAGGACTATATCGAGACGCCCGGACGCATTCTCGGCATCGCGACGTTCGCTCTGCTCCTGGTTGGGTTCTCGACCATGCTGGGCGCCGCCTACCAGTTCAGGAGCGGCCGGTCGCCGATCCCGCTGACGGTTCTCGGCAGCTGCATCTCGCTGGCCCTGGCGCTGCCGCCGATGGCGCTCGGCTATGACGGGCTCGGCTTCATGTTCGAAAATCTCCTCGCCGCCCTGCTTCTATTTGCAACGGCCTATCAGTACTGGATCGGGCGCGCGGAAGCCCCTGTCCCGATCATCGGCCTTACCGTGCTCTACTCGACCACCGGCATTTCCTTTGTGCTGTGTGCCATGGCTCTTGCATGGGATGGGAAGCTTGTCCTCGGACATGCGCCCAGCAACTGGGCCGAGGATCTGAGCCTCGTCGTGGTCATCGCCAGCATGACCGGCATCGGCGCCCTTTCGCTGGCGCTCAACCAAGGCCGTCTGGCTCGGCATCACCGTCTGGATGCGCTGACCGATCCGCTGACCGGCCTGCTCAATCGTCGCGCTTTGTTCGACCTCAATGGCGGCGCTCCGATCGGGGCTTTCACGGCTGTGGTCGTGTTCGACCTCGACGGCTTCAAGGCCATCAACGACGAATTCGGCCACGCCACGGGCGATCAGGTGCTGAAAGTGTTTGCCGAGGAACTGGTCGAGAACCTTCGCCCGACCGATGTCGCCGCGCGCATGGGCGGAGAGGAATTCGCGCTGGTTCTGAAGCGGACCCTGCCCGAAACGGTGGAATTCATCTCCGAGCGTATACGCACCGCCTTCGCCGCGCGCGTCATCGCGACCGAAACCCGTCCCCTGACATGTACGGTCAGCGCCGGATACGCTTTCGGCAGCAAGGACGGCATAAGCTTCGACAAGGTGCTCAGCGCGGCCGACAAGGCGCTCTATGCCGCCAAGCGCGGCGGTCGCAACCGCGTCGCCGCCTCGACCTTCCGACGCGCAAGCTAGCCGCTTCGCGGTTTAGCGCATCCGCCCCCTTCCGTCACCCCTCACGCCGCCTTCACGACCTCGTTGTAGGTATCGAGATCGACATAGAAGACCTTGGTGATCTCTGCGATCAGCTCGTCGTGGTCGTATCCTTGTGATTTCAGAATGTTGATGGCGGTCATGATGTCGACGCGCTCGGTGAGCCGTCGTTTCTGGTAGTCCTCGACGTAACGTTCCATCGGCTGCCCTGGCCCAAGTGCCCCAAATGCATTGAACAACAATCAGATCTCAAGAAGGGGGGCTGCTTGCACGGAACGTGCCGGCTAAGCCCACGCCTCACCTTGATCTGTCAACGAGACTGATACGGAAAGCGGCCGACTCAACAAGGCCAAGTAAAGCCTAGCATGCAATCTTCGGCGCGCCAGAGTTGCAAACGGTGTCGTTGAAGAAAATCTCGTAAACCTTCGTTATTTCGTCATCCTTGGGCGCAGCGACGCGAATCGGAGTGAAGACGCAAGGGTCAATGCCGTGACTTCAGAGCATCGCCACGGTGCAGAGTCCAGGATGGGGGGCGCCGGAGAACGGCTTTTTCTCTTCGGCACTCTTCGGCGGGTGTCACGGCATGGATTCCTGGGGTTTGCACCGCGTCGCTTCGCTCCTTGCTTCGCCCCAGGATGACGACGGGAGAGATGGTTCAGCTAATCCTAGAGGTTTGGGATTCGCCACTGAGGCTTTAAACAGTCAGGAACTTGCGGACATCGGCGCGGTCGAGATCCTCGGCCGGGCCGGTGTGGACGATCTGGCCGCGGTCCATGATGTTGACCTCGTCCGCCAGTTCCCGGCAGAAATCAAGATACTGTTCAACCAGCAGCACGGCGATGCCTGCCTGGTCGCGCAGATAGCGAATGGCGCGGCTGATATCCTTGATGATCGACGGCTGGATGCCTTCGGTCGGCTCGTCGAGCACCAGCAGTTTCGGCCGCATCACCAGTGCCCTGCCGATGGCAAGCTGCTGCTGCTGGCCGCCGGAAAGGTCGCCGCCCCGGCGGCCGAGCATCTGCTTCAGCACGGGGAACAATTCGAAGACGTGGCCGGGAATGCTGCGGTCGGCGCGCTTCAATGGCGCAAAGCCCGATTCGAGGTTTTCCCGCACGGTGAGCAGCGGGAAGATCTCCCTGCCCTGCGGCACGAATGCGATGCCCGACCGGGCGCGATCATACGCCGCGCTCCGGTCGAGCGCCTTCCCCTCGAAGGCAACACTTCCGCTCGTCAACCGGTGGTGGCCGACGATCGATCTCATCAAACTGGTTTTGCCGACGCCGTTGCGGCCGAGTACGCAGGTGATCTTGCCCGCGCCGGCCTTCAGCGAGACGCCACGCAGCGCCTGGGCGGCGCCGTAGTGCAGCGTGGCGTTGGAGACTTCGAGCATGGTCAGCGCCATCTCCAACGCCTGAAGAACGAAAGGTCGAAATGATGGAACGGAACGCGCCAGACCATGATCATCTTCCCAGGTAAACTTCGACGACACGCTCGTCGGCCGAAACAAAATCGAGCGAGCCTTCGGACAGAACCGAACCCTCGTGCAGGCAGGTGACCTTGACGCCGAGCTCGCGCACGAAATGCATGTCGTGCTCGACGACGATGACCGAGTGGTCGCGCGCAATATCCTTGAGCAGCCGCGCGGTCTCTTCAGTCTCGGCGTCGGTCATACCGGCAACCGGTTCGTCGACCAGCAGCAGCTTCGGATCCTGAGCCAGCAGCATGCCGATCTCGAGCCATTGCTTCTGGCCGTGGCTGAGATTGGCGGCGAGTTCATCGCGCTTGTCGCCCAGCCGGGTGATGCCGAGGATATCGTCGATCTGCCGCGCCTCTGCGGCCGAGCGGCGATGGAACAGCGCCGGGAAGATCGAGCGTGGGCCCTTCAGCGCCAGCATCAGGTTCTCCTCGATCGTGTGACTTTCGAAGACGGTCGGCTTCTGGAATTTCCTGCCGATGCCCATCATGGCGATCTCGGCCTCGTCATGTTTGGTCAGGTCGACCTGCCCGTCGAAGTAAACCTCGCCCGCGTCGGGACGCGTCTTGCCGGTGACGATGTCCATCATCGTGGTCTTGCCGGCGCCGTTGGGACCGATGATTGCCCGCATCTCGCCCTTGTCGAGCACCAGCGACAGGTTGTTGATGGCGCGAAAGCCGTCGAAGGAAACCGAGACGCCGTCGAGATAGAGGATGGTGTTGCTCTTCGACATCGCTCACTCCGCCGGCTGCGGTTCGGGGCTGGATGTGGACCAGTCGCCCGGCGTTCTCGCAGCCGAGCGGACGATCTTCGGCGGTGGCTGGCCGTCAGGATCGGTGCCGGCCTCCTCGGCGATCAAGGCCGCGCGCAGCGCCTTGGCATTGCCGCGCCAGGAATCCCACATGCCGATAATGCCTTGGGGCAGGAACAGCGTGACGGCGACAAACAGGCCGCCAAGCGCAAACAGCCAGAACTCCGGCAGCACGCCGGTGAACCAGGATTTGCCGGCATTGACCACGAGTGCGCCGATGATCGGCCCGACGATGGTGCCGCGCCCGCCTACGGCCGCCCATACCACCACCTCGATCGAGTTGGACGGCTCGAACTCGCCCGGATTGATGATGCCCACCTGCGGCACGTAGAGCGCGCCGGCAATGCCGGCCATGACAGCCGACACAGTGAAGGCGAACAGTTTGACGTTCTCCGCGCGCCAGCCGAGAAAGCGCGTGCGGCTCTCGGCGTCGCGCACCGCCATCAGCAGCTTGCCGTATTTTGAACCGACGATTGCCCAGGTAACGAAGACGGCGAGCGCCAGCGTTATGGCGCTGGCCGCGAACAATCC
>NZ_RZSX01000472.1:0-4979 GCF_004023105.1 Mesorhizobium sp. M5C.F.Ca.IN.020.32.2.1
CCCCATCAGTGTTCACCGGCATCGGCCTTTTCGTCTCGATGTCAAACTCGACGCATCTCGCTGTGCGAACCTCGCTCCAAGCGCCATGCGTGCCTGAGCGGAACGAGCGCAGCATAAGCGCCATTTTCCAGAGGTTCGTCATTTCCAGGCTGTACAGGTCGAGATGACCGTCATCGATCTCCGCCGTCTCCTCGACGATGTTGCCGCCGCCATAGTGGCGGCCGTTGCCGACTGCAATCTGGTAGGTCTTGACTTCGGTCGCTACGCCCTTTTCGGTAATCCTTGCTTCGAAGAGGCGGGCCTTGGTCAACACTTTCATGGCTGCCAAGGCATAGCCAAACCTGCCGAAACGCTTCTTCAGCGCCGGATCGAGACCCTGCGCAAGGTCGGTGCTGAGGCCGATGCTCGCAACGTTGAAGAAAGCGTGACCATTGACGGTTCCGATGTCGATCAGACGTCGTCCGCCCTCTACGATCACGTCGGCCGCCTTTCCCAAATCCAACGGTATTTCGAGGGTGCGCGCCAGATCGTTCGCCGTCCCCATCGGAATGATACCCATCGGCAGCCGGCTTTCCATAACCGCGACCGCCGCTGAGGACACCGAGCCATCGCCGCCGCACACGATCACAAGATCGGCCCCATGGCGAACGCGCACGATGTCGCGTGCTATCTCGGGCAGCGCCTCAAACGTCTCGACGCTGACGCGGAGCCCACCGGCTTCCAGCCGCTCGACGACCGGTGCGATAGATTCCTGCCCGCGTCGTGCCTTCGGATTGACGAGTAGAAGCGCGCGTCTGTTCGTGATGTCGTTCATGCGGCGTAGATAGGGTGCTAGCCTGCGGATTGCGACGTCAACACGCGCACCCGGGAAGGCGCCAGAGTTGAATTTTCGTAACAGCCCGAATTGCTGGTTGTCACATCCGATGAGGAATCTGCACGGTTGGGGACGCTGTCGCCCGCATCCGCTGCGGCTAACTTGGCCGAACCTGACGCTCAAACGTCTTTGTGAGTCGACTTCTCGATGTCGACCGTTGATGATCCGAAATTTCGGCCTCATGCTCGTTCAGAGCGGCTTCCGGATCCATTTTGACAGGACGCCAACGATGCCCTCCCGGAACGACAGCACCGCGACAACGAAGATGATGCCCTGCCCGATGGTGACCCAGTCGCCGAATGTCGCGAGGTAGTTCTGCATCGTGACGATGACTGCCGCGCCGACGATCGGTCCGAACACTGTGCCCATGCCGCCCAAGAGCGTCATCAGCACGACCTCGCCGGACATGGTCCAGTAGACGTCGGTAAGCGACGCCAATTGGAACACGATTGCTTTGGTTGCACCGGCGACGCCGGCGAGCGTGGCCGACAGCACGAATACGGCGAGCTTGTAGCGGTTGACCCGATAGCCCAGCGAGATCGCGCGGGGCTCGTTCTCGCGGATCGCCTTTAACACCTGTCCAAACGGCGAATGGATAATCCGGTAGATCAGCAATATGCCGGCGAAGAAGACGGCGAGCACGAAGAAATAGAGGACTTCGCTCGAGCGCAGGTCGATCAGCCCGAACAGATGGCCGCGCGGCACGGCCTGGATGCCGTCCTCGCCACCGGTAAACGCCGCCTGCAGCGAGAAGAAATAGATCATCTGCGCAAAAGCCAGTGTCACCATGGCGAAATAGATGCCGTGGCGGCGAATGGCGAGGGAACCGATGGCGAGACCGAGCACGGCTGCCACCAGCGTGCCCGCGATAATGGCAAGTTCAGGCGTCAGACCCCACACCTTTGCCGCATGGGCCGAGACGTAGCTTGCCATGCCGAAATAGGCTGCGTGGCCGAAGGACAGGAGGCCACCAAAGCCGAGCAACAGGTTGAAGGCGCAGGCAAACAGCGCGAAGCACAGCACCTTCATGACAAAGATCGGATAGAGCAGGAATGGCGCGGCGATGAGGAAGACGAAAAGCGCGGCGAAGATCGCAAGGTGATGACGGGGCATGCCCGCGGCGCCAACGGACGTGATGGTCGCCATAGCGATCGGGTTGGTGTCGGTTGCCATCACACACTCCGCCCAAACAGACCGGCGGGTTTGACGAGCAGCACGAGCGCCATGATGACAAAGATCACCACGGCCGAGCCTTCCGGATAGAACACGCGGGTCAGGCCCTCGATCAACCCAAGCCCAAAGCCGGTGAGGATCGAGCCGAGGATTGAGCCCATGCCGCCGATGACGACGACGGCGAAGACGACAATGATCAGGTCTGCCCCCATGTTCGGATTGACTGCGTATATCGGCGCGGCGAGCACGCCGGCGAAACCCGCGAGTGCGACGCCGAAGCCATATGTGAGCGTGACCAGCAGCGGCACGTTGATGCCGAACGCGCCGACCATCGTCGGGTTCTCGGTCGCTGCCCTCAGATAGGCGCCAAGCCGGGTCTTTTCGATGATGAACCAGGTCGCGAGGCACACGATCAGGGAAGCCACAATCACCCAGGCGCGCGAATTGGGCAGGTACATGAAACCGAGATTATGCCCGCCGGTCAAAAGCGGCGGCGGCGGGTAAGGCAGGCCAGATACGCCGAAAAACTGGCGGAAGAAGCCGACGATTATCAGCGCCAGGCCGAAAGTGAGAAGCAGTCCGTAGAGATGGTCTAGGTGATAGAGCCGTCGGATCAGCACGCGCTCGAGCACGATCCCGGTGACGCCGACGATCGGCGGAACGATGAACACAGCCCACCAGTAACCGACGCCGAGATAGTTGAGCAGCATCCAAGCGCCGAAGGCGCCCAGCATGTACTGCGCGCCATGCGTGAAATTGATGATGTTCAAGAGACCGAAGATGACCGCCAGCCCGAGGCTCAGAACCGCGTAGAAGGACCCATTGATCAGCCCGAGCAGCAACTGGCCGAACAGGACCTGCGGCGGAATTCCAAGCAGTTCGAACATGGTCGCTCCAGCTGACTTGTCGACGAGACGACGCGCCGAGCGGTTCGGCGCGTCGTTGGCGAGGGCTCGCTTATTTAACGAGCGAACAGCCGCCTTCGGCGAGCGGGCGGAACGCCTTGTCGGCCGGAATGGTGGCCACCGTCTCGAAATAGTCCCATGGCCCCTTCGACTGGTCCGGCTTCTTGACGCGGAACAGATACATGTCATGCAGCTTGCGCCCGTCGGCGCGGATCGTACCCTTGCCGAACAGCGGATCGTCGGTCGGCATTTCCTTCATCTTGGCCATCACCTTGGCCGCATCCTTGTCACCAACGGCCTCGACGGCTTTAAGGTAATGCAGGACCGAAGCGTAGACTCCCGCCTCGATCATCGAAGGCTTTTGTCCGGCATTCCGCTCCTGGAAGCGGGCAGAGAATGCCCGCGTTTGATCGTCCTTGTCCCAGTAGAACGCGCTGGTGAGCACGAGACCTTGCGCCACGTCGAGGCCAAGCGCATGCACGTCATTGATGAACATCAGCAGGGCGGCGAGCGCCTGGCCACCCTGCGTGATGCCGAATTCCGACGCCTGCTTGACTGCGTTGATCGTGTCGCCGCCGGCATTTGCGAGGCCGACGACCTTGGCACCCGACCCTTGCGCCTGCAGCAGGAAGGACGAGAAATCCTGGCCGGGGAAAGGATGACGGACAGCGCCGAGAACCTTGCCGCCCGATGCTTCGACGACCGCCGACGTATCGCGCTCGAGCGCGTGGCCGAAGGCGTAGTCTGCCGTGACGAAGAACCAGCTATCGCCGCCTTCTGCGACCATGGCCGAGCCCGTGCCGTTGGCAAGCGCCCAGGTGTCGTAGGTCCAGTGGACGGTGTTGGGCGAACATGCTTTGCCGGTGAGGTCGGACGAGGCCGGACCCGAGGCGAGGAAGATCTTGTTCTTCTCCTTGGTGATCTCGTTGACAGCGAGCGCCACCGACGAGGTTGGCACGTCGGCGATTACATCGACGTTTTCAGTGTCGTACCACTGGCGGGCGATGTTCGAGCCGACGTCCGGCTTGTTCTGGTGGTCGGCGGAGACGATCGACACGTTGATGCCCTTGTCCGCGGCCTTGAAGTCTTCCGCCGCCATCTGGGCCGCGATGACCGAACCTTCACCGGCGATGTCTGCATAGATGCCGGAACGGTCATTCAGAACGCCGATCTTGACATCCGTGGCGTGGGCCGTGCCGGCCATCAGCAGGCTCGTCAGCGAAGCCAGAATAAACCCCATTTTTTTCATCGCTACTCTCCTCCGATTGCGGCGCAACGCGCCGTTGATGATTGCCTCAGACACCGAGATAGGCGTGCAGTTTGTCGATGTTGGCGTCGAGTTCGTCATTGGGGATCGTGTCGATCACGCGCCCCTGTTCGACCACGTAGTGACGGTCCGCGACCGACGCGGCGAAATGAAAATTCTGTTCAACGAGCACGATCGTGAATCCCTCGTCCTTGAGCCGGGCAATGGTGCGGCCGATCTGCTGCACGATGACGGGCGCAAGCCCTTCGGTCGGCTCATCGAGCAGCAAAAGCTTCGCACCCGTCCGCAAGATCCGGCCGATGGCGAGCATCTGCTGTTCGCCGCCCGAAAGCTTGGTGCCTTGGCTCGAAAGCCGCTCCTTCAGGTTCGGGAAAAGCTCGAAAATCTGCTCGACGCTGAGCCCACCGGGGCGCACCTGCGGCGGCAGCATCAAATTCTCCTCGACCGAAAGGCTGGAAAAGATCGCGCGTTCCTCTGGGCAGTAGGCGATGCCCATCTGTGCGATCAACCGCGACGGCAGCTTGATCGTCTCGCGGCCGTCATAGGTGACCGAGCCCGAGCGCCTGGAAAGGATGCCCATGACTGCCTTCAGCGTCGTCGTCTTGCCGGCGCCGTTGCGGCCGAGCAGCGTCACCACTTCGCCTTCGCCAATCTCGAAACTCACGCCGTGAAGCACATGGCTCTCGCCGTACCAACCCTGCAGGCCATCGACGCGCAGCAGCGGTTTCGCCGAGGGGACAGGAGCCGGCCTGCTCGTCAG
>NZ_RZSX01000473.1:0-4976 GCF_004023105.1 Mesorhizobium sp. M5C.F.Ca.IN.020.32.2.1
GGCCTATGGAATGCTCGGCCTCGCCGACCCGACGCCGGCGAGAGCGCAGGACGTACAGGGCAAGAAGGGCGGCATATTGAAGGTCGCCATGTGGATCAAGGATCCGAAGGATCCGCGCAAGGCCGACTGGTCGGAAATCGCCAATGCCGAGCGCCAGGCACTCGAGCCGTTGGTCAAGTACACAAACGAATTCACGTTCCGCCCCTACCTGCTCGAGAGTTGGGACGTCAACGACGACGCCACCGAATACACGCTGCATGTGCGCAAGGGCGTCACCTGGAACAACGGCGATCCGTTCACCGCGGATGACGTCATCTTCAACTTCAAGCGTTGGGCCGACAAGAAAGCCGAAGGCAATTCCATGCCCGGTCGTCTCGGCTCGCTGGTCAAGGACGACAAGCTGGATGAGAGCGCAGTCACCAAGGTCGACGAACACACGGTCAAGCTAAAGCTCAGCACGCCTGATATCGCGCTCATTCCCAACGTGTGCGACTATCCCGGCCTCATCGTCCACAAGACCTTCGACGAAAAGGGCGGCGATTTCAAAGCCTGCCCGATCGGCACCGGCCCGTTCGAGCTCGTCTCCTACGATGTCGGCCAGAAAGTCGTCTACAAGCGCCGCGAAGACAACAAGTGGTGGGACGGCGAGGTCTTTCTCGACGGCATCGAGTTCATCGACTACGGCACCGATCCCGCGGCTACGGTCAGCGCCTTCGAATCGGGAGAGGTCCATACCAATTTCGAGACGTCGGCCGACTATGTGTCAATCCTCGACGGTGTCGACCTGGTCAAGTACGAGGTGGTCACCGCAGCGACCATCGTCTGCCGCACCAATGTGGCCAACAAGCCTTATGACGATCAGAAGGTCCGCAACGCGCTCCAGCTCGCAGTCGACAACGCCGTCGTGCTGCAGCTTGGCATGGCCAATGCCGGTACTGTCGCCGAAAACCACCATGTCAGCCCGATCCATCCGGAATATTACGAGCTGCCGAAGATTGCCCGCGATCCGGCCAAGGCGAAGGCGCTGATGGAGGAAGCCGGTCAGGCCGATTTCGAGCACGAGCTGATCACGGTCGACGAAGACTGGCACAAGAATACCGGCGATGCGATCGCCGCGCAGATGCGCGACGCCGGCATCAAGGTGAAGCGCACGGTGCTGCCGGGTTCGACGTTCTGGAACGACTGGACGAAGTATCCGCTGTCGATAACCAACTGGAACATGCGGCCGCTCGGCGTCCAGGTTCTGGCGATCGGCTACCGCACCGGAGAAGCCTGGAACGAAACCGCCTGGTCGAATCCCGAATGGGATGCCAAGCTCAACGCCGCGCTCGCTGTTGCCGACGCCGCCAAGCGCAAGGAGATGATGAAGGACATCGAGCAGATCCTGCAGGATTCCGGAATCATCATCCAGCCTTTCTGGCGCAAGCTCTACAGTCACTCGGTGGCTGCCGTTAAGAACTACGCCATGCACCCGACCTTCGAGCGCGACTACGGCAAGGTCTGGCTCGACGAGGCCTGATCGGATCGAAGCCAAAGGGGAGGGGGGCGTTGTTCCCTCCCTCCTGTTTCGAACATGATCCAAATGTGGGATCAGCGCAAAAAGGTGCTGACTTTTCAGGCCGGCTCATGCGACAAATCAAGGGTTGACAGCACCTGACCCCAACCCGATCGGCAGGGGCCGCCATGCTTTCCTTCATCCTTCGACGCCTCGGCACCATGGCATTGACGATGCTGTGCCTGACATTGGTCGTCTTCTTCCTGATCAATCTCGACCCCAATCTGAAAAAACTGGCGATCAGCCAGACCGAAATGCACACCTCGGCCGAGCAGCTCGAAAGCTGGCTGGTCAACCATGGCTATCGCCAGAATTTCTTCTCCCGCTATGGCCAATGGCTGGGTATCGTGCCCAAACAGCCGGTCACAGACCCGGCAACGGGCAAACCCGCGCGACGTTTTTCGTTCTGCAACGATCCTGTCGAGCCGACGTTCTCCGGCGTGCTGCAGGGTGATTTCGGCTGCTCGACCAAGTTCAAGACGACGGTCGCGTCGAAGCTTTTCCCGGCGCTCGGCGCCACCGGTATTCTGATGTTCTGGGTGCTTGTGGTGATGGTGCCGATCTCGCTTCTGATCGGCATCCTTGCCGGCATGCGAGAAGGCTCGCGAACCGATCGAACGTTGTCCGTCGCCTCGATCGCCTCGACGGCGACGCCCGAATATGTGTCGGGCGTCATTTTCACCGTCATTTTCGCCTCATGGCTCGGCCTGCTGAACGGTTCGGCGGCTTCGGCCAGCCGGGGCATCACCTTCTACAATTTCACTTTGCCTGTGATGACGCTGGCGATCTACGGCATCGGCTACATCGCCCGCATGACCCGCGCCTCGATGGTCGAGGTGATGACGCAGCAATATATCCGCACCGCGCGGCTGAAGGGCCTCTCCTTCGGCAGCGTCGTGGTCAAGCATGCGCTGCGCAACGCGCTGATCGCGCCGTTCACTGTCATCATGCTGCAATTTCCCTGGCTGCTCACCGGCGTCGTCATCGTCGAGGTGATGTTCCGCTACCAGGGATTTGGCTACACGCTGGTCGAGGCGGCCGGCAACAACGATATCGATCTTTTGCTCGGCTGCTCCCTGGTCTCGGTGTTCATCGTCCTGATCACGCAGCTCATTTCCGATGTCGGCTACGCGTTTCTCAATCCGCGTATCAGAGTTCAATAGGGGATCGAGCGGATGCAGCTTGAATATATCGGCGCCGTCGATGTGGTGCTTGGCGTGCTTGCGCGTTTCTGGCCGGTCTGGATCGCTCTCGTCCTGGTGATGGGGGCGAGCTTCGCCTACAAGAAGAGGCTTGGCCTCTACGGTCAGCTGTTCGACAGCAGCGTCGGCATCGTCGGCGTCGGCATCTGCCTGTTCTGGCTGTTCACGGCGATCTTCGCGTCGACCATCTCGCCCTTCAATCCGCTTGTCCAGATACCGATCATGAAGGATGCGCTGCCGGGCGCGGTCGAGCCGCAATCGGGACTTGTCTACCTGTTCGGCGGCGACAAGCTTGCCCGCGACGTGTTCAGCCGCATGGTCTATGGCAGTCAGATCGTGCTGATCATCGCGCCGGCGGCGACCGGTTTCGCGCTGATGGTCGGCATCACGCTTGGCCTGCCGGCCGGTTATTATGGCGGCAGGATCGATACGGTGCTGTCATTCCTCGCCAACCTGGTGCTCGCCTTCCCGGTGATTCTCCTGTTCTATCTCTTGGTGACGCCGGGCATCATGGAGACGCCGATCCCCTATGCGATGGCCGGGCTGTTCTTCCTGTTCCCGATCATCTTCTTCAGCGTGCTGTTCTGGACGCGCTACAAGAAGCGGCCGGACCGCCTTTACATCCTCCTGGGGCTGACCCTTGCCATTGGCGGCTGGGTCTATGCCGGCCTGGTCTTCGATGCCGACCCGTTCAGGATAATCCATATCGATCCCAACCAGCTCAACATCTTCGTGGCGGTGGTGTTCGCCTCCAGCCCCGGCGTGTTCCGCATCGTGCGCGGCCTTGTCATGGACATCAAGACGCGCGACTATGTGGCGGCGGCGCAGACGCGCGGTGAATCGCCCTGGTACATCATGCTGTGGGAGATCCTTCCCAATGCACGCGGGCCGCTGATCGTCGATGCCTGCCTGCGTATCGGCTACACCACGATCCTGCTCGGCACGCTCGGCTATTTTGGGCTGGGGCTGGCGCCCGAGAGTCCGGACTGGGGCACCGCGATCAAGGACGCCAGCCGGCTGCTGCGCTCCTTCATCCATCCGGCGCTGCCGCCGACGATCGCGCTGATGTCGTTCGTGCTGGGCCTTAATCTGTTGGCCGACTCGCTGCGTGAACAATCGATGAAAGATTGATGGACGGGTTCTCGACCCGATATGCTTGAAAGAACAAGGATTGGAGCGACCCATGAATGAGGCAGTTCGAAATCCCGCCGAGCCGATCATCGAGATCGAGAACCTGTCGATCTCCTTCTTCACCCGCAAGGGTGAGATACCGGCCGTTATGGACTTCTCCTGCACGGTCATGCCTGGCGAAGCGATGGGCATCGTCGGCGAATCCGGCTGCGGCAAGTCGACCGTGTCGCTCGGCATCATGCGCGACCTCTCCAACATCGGAAAGATCGTCGGCGGTCGGATAAAGTTCCAGGGCAAGGACATGGGCGAGCTGTCCGACGAGGAACTGCGCGCCATCCGCGGCAACAAGATCGCGATGATCTACCGGGAGCCGATGGCCAGCCTGAACCCGGCGATGAGGGTCGGCCAGCAACTGATGGAAGTGCCGCTGATCCACGACAAGGTGTCGAAGGAAGAGGCTTATAGACGCGCGCTGGAAATGGTGCGCGCGGTCAGGCTGCCCGATCCCGAGCGCATGATGCGCTCCTTTCCGCACCAGCTTTCCGGTGGCCAGCAACAGCGTATCGTCATCGCCATGGCGCTGCTGTCGAAGCCGGCGCTGCTCCTGCTCGACGAGCCGACGACGGCGCTCGACGTGACGGTGGAAGCCGGCATCGTCGACCTGGTCAAGGGGCTCGGCGAGAAGTTCGGCACCTCGATGATCTTCGTGTCGCATAATCTCGGCCTGATCCTGGAAACCTGCGACCGCATTACGGTGATGTATTCGGGCGAAGCGGTGGAGACCGGCAAGATCAAGGACGTCTTCGACCGGATGCGCCATCCCTACACGCAAGGCCTGTTCCGCTCGATCCCGCTGCCCGGCGCCGACAAGAATTCGCGGCCTCTGATCTCCATACCGGGGCAATTGCCGCTGCCGCACGAGCGGCCGAAGGGCTGCAATTTCGGCCCCCGCTGCCACCATTTCGTCGAGGGCGTCTGCAACGCCGCCGAAATCCCGATGATCGCGGTCGACGGCCATGAAGGCCATTTTTCGCGCTGCGTGCGCTTCAACGAGATCGACTGGGAGGCGCTGCCGCCCGGCGCCAAGA